>JBEICB010000249.1:0-6499 GCA_040373655.1 Pirellula sp.
TCACCGTTAGCGCGAAGCGACCGTTCGCGCGTAGCCACCGTTCGCCAGACGGTGGAGATCTTCCTGATAACGTCCACCGCTTGGCAGCGGATGGCTACCATTAGCGCTCACCGTTCGCGCGTAGCGACCGTTAGCGCGTAGCCACCGCTCGCCAGACGGTGGAGATCTTCCTGATAACGTCCACCGCTTGGCAGCGGATGGCTACCATCAGTGCTTACCGTTCGCGCGTAAAAGCGTTGTAGAAATGACCTACGATGCGGCTTTAAAGAAGCCCCCAAGAGACCATTCTTTGGGAACGGTTCGAAGGTTCAAATCGCGAGTTGGGTAAGCCAATTCAATCTTCTCTTCGGCGAAGCGTTGGTGGATGGCGGTCAAGAGATCGTGGCGTGTCGGTAACCGCAGGTCGAGGCTTGCTAAAAAGATCCGGACTTTTAACTGCAGTGTGCTATCTGCGATGACTTCGAAGAATGCGGTGGGTTCTGGGTTTTTGAGAACATTGGGGTGATTCAAGCAGATCTCGCGGAGTATTTCGCAGGCTCTTGTTGTATCGGTGCCGTAGGCAACTCCGATATCGATCATCAGTCGGTTTGTCGAGTCGGACAGTGTCCAGTTTAGCAATCGACCAGTAACGAGATCTTTGTTGGGAATCACGAGTTCTTGTTGGTCAAAGTTCATTACGGTCGTGGCGCGCATTCGAATCTTTGAGACCGAACCGGTGGTATCTCCAACGGTGATGACGTCACCGACACGTATTGGTTGCTCGAATAAGAGAATCAAACCCGAGACAAAGTTGGCGAAAATTTCTTGTAGGCCGAATCCCAATCCGACACCGAGGGCAGCGACAAGCCATTGGATGCTTGCCCATCGCACACCGAGGCTATTGAAGGTCATTGCGATTCCGAGGATGAGAATGGTGTAACGCGAAATCGAAGTGATTGCGTAACGCACAGCGTTTTCAAGTGGGAGATGTTGCAGTAGAGCGATTTCAAGCAAGCCGGGTAGGTTCTTTGCTGCGACAACGGTCATTACAGCTGCGGGAATTGCCAGTAGCAGGTTTGCTAGGGTGACAGGAAGTTTTTCTTCCGGTGTTGCGCCAGCAACGCTCCATAATTCGATCGAATCCAATGCACCTACTGCTGGTAATACCGATGACCATATAAATGCAATCGCTGCGATAGCGGCGAAGACGAGGGTACTGGAAACCAATCGCATAGTCTGCGCATTGATTTGAGAAAGATCCGCTTCATTCGTTGGTGACAATGGTGCGCTAGCAGTCGCCAATACCGAAGCATCTGAATCTCTTCGTCGTGCTTCCTCGAGGCGCTGTCTGGCTTGCTGAACGATCAGCGTTCTGCGTCGGAGTAGTAGCCATCGGCAGATCAAGCAATAGAGCAGCAGGATACCGATTAACGTAAGGAAGCTAGTGTGCAGGTGCATTGCCAAGCGTGTTGCCGTGTAGTGATAGCCCATCAAACTCATGCCGAGCAAGAACAACGGTGCGGCGCACAAGCCGGTGTACCAAACGAAGCGCAAGCGATCAGTCCAGCCTCCGGCATGGGATTCCAGATATTCCTTCAAAGCACCGTGGCGAGGGTGCAAGACATTGATCAAGAAGATCGTTGCCATGAAGAGCAGAGCTCCGAAGAGCACACGTCCCAGGGTGTTTTCCGCTTTCCATTCAATGTCATTAGCTACAACGGCATAAAAGCCGACGCAAGGGACAGCCAAGTCAATGAACCATCGCAGTTGTCTACGCAGAACGCTTGTCGAATGGGAAGACCACTGGAAGTGGGATTCGGCTAATCCGCCCGTACGAGCGATTTGACGAAAGAGTTCCAAAGGGAAGAAGTAACGTGCGCTGACGAGGAGTCCCCAGCCGATGGCCGAAGCGAACGAACTATTCTCCGCAACTGCTAACAATCGCCAGCCCAACAATAAATGGATTAGTGGCAATGGAGCGCTGAGCAAGATGCACAGAAGCAGGACTTTCAAGGTGGGTAAAAACGATGTTGTCGTTGACTTCGCTGCTAATACGCCCGCTTTGGCAACAGTCTGACGCATGCGAGTTGTGTAGGCTGCTAATAGAATTAGGCCGGAGAGGAAGAGAGCATATGCCCAAGTATGTTCCTTAAAGTCGTTGTACAAACGGATCGGTATATCGCGCCATTGGGATAAGTTACCGAGTCGTTTCGTTTGCTCTATGACTTCGGGCCAATCTTCGACTGCGAAGGGATCGGTTGATCGAATCCATAGAATATGCTGGTCGATAAAATTACGGTATTTGCTGACATGTTCAATCAGTTGTTGGTGAACCAAAGCGAGATTGAACAAGGTATCTGCAGCATTGTTCGCGTCGATTCGAAACTCATCGACGATTTTGCTTTCTGTGGCTTGGAACAGCAATCGTTTCTGAGCGACATCCAGGGAGTCGAAGTCTGCTAGGAGAGTGTCGAAATCTACGCGAGGAGCAGTCGGGTCAAGTCCCTCTTCGTACTTGGCCTTCAAGTCATCGAGTTCTAGGATTCGAGACTGTACTGCGATAATCTTGGTTTGGCAGTCTTCTAGTTGTTTGTTTAGCTCTTGGATTTTTGGAAGTTCATCCCGCTGTCTTTTGAGCACGTTAGCAACCAAGCTTTTCATACGGGAGACGTTGAAGTTCCCTTCTCGGGTTTCTTCTCCGGTTCTGTCGGATCCCAATCGTTCCATCATGATTCGGTAACGATCGGTGAGCGAACGCAGTTTTGTTTTTTGGTCTTCGAGCATGCTCCGGGTGCGTGTTTGTTCGCTGACCAACTCGCGCCAAGATGCAATCTGAGCTTGCAGGTCCAGAAGGTCTTTCGAGTCTTTGCCCTTCTCCCCTTTTTCTTGAAGTTTCAATTGTTTGCTAAGACGGTCCAGCAGATCCGCATATCGAGATATTTGTGTTTCACGCCGTTTTCCTAGTTCCTCTGCGATTTCTTTGACTCGCAGTTGGTAGAACTTTTCTTCTGCGACGTAGAGTTCTTTGCGTAGCGGAAGCAATTCGGCTTCTGCTTCATAGGTACGTTGTTCGAGTTCCACTCGTCGAAGGTGGGCATTTAGGGTTGCGAGTTTTGCGCGAATGAGCAACTGATTGGCTTCGCGGACTCGCGGGTCCGTACCTTCGGGGACAGGGGCTGTCAGTTCGTCGTTGAGTTTTGCAATTGCAGATTTATCGTCGTTGATAAATCGAGGTAGCTCTTTTTTACGAACTTCTCGAGCAGCGATAGTAGTCTCGGTATCGGTGCGATTTTTGGTTGCTCCTTGCAATAGTGCGCTGACTTGCAATTGAAGCGATTGGAGGTACTCGGGGCTCGACCAAGTCAACGAGCCTTCGATGAAAGGGGATCTGAAGTCAGGTTTTTCCTTTCGCTTCTTTGCTTCAGCAGTCGCGCTAGATGCCGCTTCAAGAGCAGCCGTATAGTCCTTGATCGCCTTCTCTTCTTCAAATCGCTTCTTGATTTCAGCAAGCGTTGCTTCGTAGGTACTCGTCAGGGACGTTTTGAGATTCGCGTCTATGTCGGTGGCGGATTGCAACTGCTGCAGTTGAGCTGCAACTGCATCCGAAGAAATAGCGGTGGAATCGGGATTGGTCGCGTTTACCGGTGGATTGTTCGTCGGATTGTTCGTCGGATTGTTCGTCGGGTTCGTCGGTGGATTACTTGGATCGGTTCCAGCCGTATCGCCTCGATCTTGCGGTACTGGAGGTCTGTCCGCAGGGCCGACAGGAGGTTGCTTCCCATCGACGGGTGATTGACCTGCAGGAGTCTGCCGGTTTGCCATCATTGCTTTGATGGAGTTGCGGCGCTGAGGTGGGCCGGAGGAATCGAATCGATTTTGACCGACGGTTACCGGATGAGATTCTGTGTATTGATGGCCGGGAGTTGCCGCAGGTTGTTTCGGGGGTGGTGGGAGATTGGAGTTTGGTGGCAGGTTTGGAGTTAGTTGCGGGAGGGGGGGTAGCTGGTTTAATCCCTGTCCAAAGGCTACTGGTGCGGCGAGCAATAGCCAAGCGATGGCGATGGTGAGGCGAAGGGCGGTCGAGTAGTGAACGAAGGGCCCAGAGGTCCTTCGGTGGGCGGGAGTCCTGCGTTTGGGCTTCCTGCTATTCAGGAGCTGATTCCGTATTTGGTTCACTGCTGCCTGGATGGGGTACCGAGTCAACAAAAGATATCCGACCGCGAAGATTGCGATGCTGCAGGTCGATGCAGCGACCGGATCGTCTAGGGGTATGTAGTGAATTTGTCTGGTGGATACAAGACAGAAAGACACGCGGGAAAGCGTTAGTAGGTTTGGGAATCTGTCCGCAGTGCTCTGGAATCGTAAGCCCTGAACTTGCTACACTCCCGACCGATTGCGGAAACAGAAGTTGCGTAGGGTCCCCTTTTTACATCGACGCTGCGATGCTTTGGTTCCGACCCACCCATACCCATGGAGTCAGTGGATGTATAAATTGCTTTTATGCTTGCGATATTTGCGAACTCGT
The DNA here is from genome assembly GCA_040373655.1 of Pirellula sp. Lineage (GTDB taxonomy): Bacteria > Planctomycetota > Planctomycetia > Pirellulales > Pirellulaceae > JBKCUI01. Next base: position 4,505 of record JBEICB010000249.1, read on the forward strand.
TGGATTGCTTTAGCTTCCATCGTGTCGGTGACGCTCGGTGTGGCTACCTTGATCGTAGTGAACAGCGTGATGGATGGCTTCACGACGCAAATGAAGGAGCGCATGCATGGCATTCTCAGTGATATCGTGTTGGAGACTCGCTCCAATACGGGGATTGCGCAGCCAAACTGGTACGAAGAACGGATCCGTAACCGCTTGGGAGATTCCGTTGCGGGTGTGACAACGGTAGTGACGCTCCCTGCAATGATGACTTTCCAGCATAATGGAAATAGTCATACGCAGCAGATCAATCTTATCGGTATTGATCAAAAGACATACGCCAGCGTCAGCGACTTTAGCAAGTATTTGCTGCACCCGGAAAATAAAGACCAATTGGATTTCTTGCTCAAGGAAGGTGGCTATGCCCCTGATCGCGAGCGAATGCAGCCTTCGGGCTGGGAATATCGTCGTCCGATGGCAAGATATCGCAAGCTTGTCTCGGATCGTGTTCGCGATGGGCGAACTGCAGAAGAGGAGCAAGCTGCTGAGAAAGCTCGGTATGAGGCCTTGCAAGAAGAGATTCGTCGCGAGACAGAAAACGGACGCGAGACAGAAACCGGAGCGGATGGTTCGCAGTTACCGCCAGTGCTGGCGCCAACTGGGCTACCGCCAAGTGTGCAGCCACCGGGTGCTTCAAGCTCTGATACGGATTTGATCGCAAATGATTCCGGGGAGACTTCTAGTTCTGACGCTAGCGTTGCTTCTTTGATGGCTGGCCCTGGGATTCAGATTCCTAACAAGGCTCAGCAAGTGTTGCAGTTTGATGCAGAAAAAGAACAGCGAACTGGAATCGTGTTAGGGATTAGTCTTGGAAGTATTCGCGGACGAGAACCAGACGGGACGGTGCAAGACTTTTTCTTTTTGCGGCCTGGGGATGATGTCCAAGTAACATTTCCGAACGCGGGGACACCACCACGGGGTATCGATGAGACCTTTACAGTCGTCGATTTTTACGAGAGCAAGATGAGCGAATATGACTCGACGTTTGCGTTTGTACCGATCGAAAAGTTGCAGCATTCGCGGGGAATGATCGATCCGAGAACAGGGATCGGAGCTGTGACTTCGATACAGATCAAGCTTAAGCCGGGTGTGGATTTGAACACTGCTAGGGATGCTTTACGAGATGAATTCCCCCCGACTCATGAGTTTGTGGAAGTTCGTTCATGGCAGGAGACTCAGGGCCCGTTGTTGGCAGCGGTGCAACTTGAAACTACCATCCTGAACATTTTGTTGTTCATGATCATTGCGGTTGCTGGCTTTGGAATCTTAGCTACGTTTTTCATGATTGTGGTCGAGAAGACGCGGGACATTGGAGTTCTCAAATCGCTAGGAGCGACGGGTACAGGGATAGCGACGATCTTTTTGGGATACGGCATATTGCTTGGAACGGTCGGTGCCGGTGTGGGGCTTGTGTGCGGATTGATCTTTGTTTGGAAGATCAATGACATAGCGCGCGTCGTGGAATGGATCACGGGTCGAGAGGTTTTTGATCCGACGGTTTACTATTTCGATACGATACCAACCATTATTCATCCATTCATGCTCTGCTGGGTAACGGTCGGTGCGATTTTGATCGCCGTTCTAGCAAGTGTACTACCTAGCATTCGAGCTGCTCGCATGCACCCCGTGGAGGCTTTGCGTTATGAGTAATTCCGATTCTTTAAGGCATCCACCAATTCCGGCACCTCATATGCTTGATTCGAAAACTTCGGCTCCGTATCGCGTAGTGCGTCCGGAGGAAGTCGACGAACGGCGAACACATCCTGCAGGGCAGAGTTGTGTAGCGAATCCTATGTTAACGGCAACAGGGTTGACGAAGGCTTATCGCAAGCATCAGACTTCGGTACCTGTTCTCAAGGGAGTCGATTTTTCGGCAGAGCGAGGGAAAGTCACCGCGATTATTGGACAAAGTGGTTCTGGAAAGAGCACCTTGTTGCACTTGTTAGGAACACTGGA
>JBEICB010000324.1:0-4397 GCA_040373655.1 Pirellula sp.
CTGCAACTCCAGCGGCCGGTACGCAATTCGGATCTACTGCCCCCCGCGATGCCTGCTGCCATACCGCAGGTGACACCATCCAACGCGCATCGACCGCAGACGGTGCCGGAGTAACAAACGGTGCCGAGTTGACAAATGTCCCCGCACGCGAATATGTCGGCAACGGATTTCCTACATACCCATTCACCCCGCCAGCAGGATAACCTCCAGCAACCATCCCGCCCCCAACACCCGATGGTGTTGGCACCACATACGAGGGTGGCGCAGGATAAACTGCCGTGGGCACCGCCCCACTTGGCATCGTCGCCGGAGCTACACCACTGACACCTCCCATCGGAATGCCACCGGGAATCGTATTCGCAACGCCACTCGGTACCCCGACAGTCGACCCAACATTACTCCCTAATGCCCCATAGGGCACCGGAGATCCGACCACTCCCGGTGGCGGTGCCACATTCGAAGGTATCACTCCGGAAGGCACAGCGACGCCCGGTGCCCCCACAACGGGAGGATAATTCGTCGACGGCAAACTAGGCAATCCCGTGCTAGGAACTCCAGCACTGGGCAATCCCAAACCAGGCACGTTCAAACTTGGAGGTACATTCGCCTGAGGATCCACCTGCTGAACATAGTTCGCAAACCGTACCGCACCAGACTCCTGTCCCACTGGCCGAAACCCGTCATCGATTCCACCCGCTAAAGACAACGTACCAGCACCGGACGAAACCCAACCCGCTGGCAATACACCCCCGCTCGTCGTACTTCCAACCCAACGCGGGGGTGGTAGTAACGTCACTACATGCAAGTCCTGGCCCGATACGCTCGGCGGCGTTCGCTCCAAACGTTTTCTTGCCGATTCATCCAACTGCGGAGCACGATGCGCTTCATCGTCCACTATCGCGCCACCGCGTCCCGAAACTCGTGTCTGCCCTGCACCCCTTGGCCCATAGTCCGCAAGCGGATTCACTCGCCCTCGCGCATCGGATATGCCTCGCAATTCTTCTCGAAGCGCGTCCGCATCGAGAACTGCCTGAGCATCGGTTCGAACTCGAAACCGAGGTGGTTCTTGCCCTACGCCCACTCTAGCATCGAACCCTGACATAACCATTGCAGAAACGACTAGACGCGAAGCCCAGCCTCTCGATCGCATTCGTCCCGAACGCTTACCAAAGCCGCACAAAGCGTCCTTCACTTGGTTCAATGCAATCCCACCTGCAGTTCTAAACATGGTGCATCACTTCACGGGCGGATTTACCCGCGTCCCAACTCCCTTGAGCTTTTCAAACCAAGCCGCCTTGGATTCATCTTTAACAATCGCTTCGTCGAGATACAACCGCAAAAATGGCGCAAAACGTCGCGATTCCTTGGCGTCGGCTTCACACGCCTCCACTAAAGCAGTCAGATCTACGGAAGGGTTTTCGTTCAGAATCAGTAAACGCATCTCGCGCATCGATTTCGTAAACTCCAACGACTTAACCCCACACCCCTTCAAATTGATCGTCTGCAACCCTCGCAACTCTGCGATTCCTTGAACATCTTCCACTGGACTGCCCGCTACATCCAACGTCCACAACTTCTTCAATCCAAAGACGGGCTCTAGCTTCTTAATTTTGTTCCCCGAAGCATAAAGCGACTGCAGTTTAACCATCCCTCTCAAAGCTCCGATATCCTCGATTCCGTTGTTTGCGATATGCAAATACTGAATCGCTGTGAGCCCAGTAATGGGCTCCAAAGACTGTATCTTGTTGCTCGCCAGATCGACCGACTGCAGCAACTTCAACTCGCGAATCGGCCCCAGATCGGTGATCTCGTTGTTCTCGAAATCAATCTTCATGACCGCCTTGCAGTGCTGCAAACCCTCGAGACTCTTGATCCCCTTCCCCTTTCCCACCACTTGGGAAATGTTTTTGACATCATCAACCGTCAGAGGTTCTGCGTTGTATCGTTTCTCAAACACTTCCCGACGCACCGCTGCCTCTAACGCTTTGTCTGGAAACAAATCTTGGGAATACCCCAACGATCCAAAGACAACGGCGGTGACAAACGGCAACCAAAATGCACGGTACAGGTTCTTGATTTCCATCCTTTAAGAATTCCTAATCGGTACGAGTCAGCCGGCATCTTGCAGGCGGGACGGGAGGTAGGACTTTCTACTGTATTCCAAAAACGTCCAGATTTCCAGCATACCGGAGTTTCAAACACCCTCCGAATCCACCTTACGACGGCTTTCTACAGAAGTAACCCCGTCATGCTCTCGGGTAAATTCAGATATAGTGTGGCAATTCACCCCCAGCAGAACCGCAAAACGCATTTCCTAAGTTTCCATATTCTCCCAACCGGTATCCAACGAACGCATGGCTAAAAAACGTCCCGCCTCCGAATTCCATCAGCCGATGCTCTTCGATACCCAGATCCCAGATTCCAATTCGAATCAGCCGAAAGAGATTCACAACGGTAAGTCTCCAGACTCCGAAGCACAATTGCAGCTCCCCCTATTTTGCGAACCCACCTCCACCCTAGCGGCCCCCGACGACGATCCTCCATTCGATGTCCCAAACACAAACAACTCCCCCAAACAAGGCGATGCCGTTGTTCTCGTCGACTCCCACTCGCTGATCTACCAAGTCTTCCATGCGCTACCACCAATGACCAGCCCTCACGGTGTCGAAGTCGGCGCAGTCCACGGATTCCTTCGAGATGTCGCTACCCTGCTACAGCAATGGAAACCGTCCTACCTGATCTGCGCCTTCGATGCCTCAGAAGACACATTCCGAAATAAACTCTACTCCGAATACAAGGCCCACCGCGAAGAAATGCCTGACGCCCTTCGTGGCCAAATCGGGTTAATTCAACAAGCTCTCCAGCATTTAGGAATCCCTATCCTTTCGATTGGAGGATTCGAAGCCGACGACATTCTAGCCACCCTTGCGCACCGTGCTGCCCAACACGGAGCGCGAGTCCTACTCGTCACCAGCGACAAAGACTGCCGACAATTGATCCAACCTAACGTCTCAATGCTCAATATTCGTAAGAATGAATTATTTGGCACAAAGGAACTATGGGATACTTGGGCAATTCGGCCTGAACAGGTAGTCGATTTCCAAGCGATGGTTGGAGATTCCGTCGACAACGTACCCGGTGTACCAAGTATCGGACCAAAAGCCGCGCAACAACTCCTTGCCCAATTCGGTAGCCTCGACAATATCTACGCTAACATCAAACAAGTTTCAGGAGATAAAAAACGAGAAAAACTCCTTGAACACAAAGCGCAAGCCTACCTCAGCCAACAATTGGTTCGACTCAGTCTCGAAACTCCTGTCCCTGAGGATTGGGGGCAACTCCAACGAACTACTCCTGACACTTCCAAACTCGAAGAACTCTTTCGCGATCTTGGCTTCCGTCGCTTGAGCGAGACGCTTCTAAAAGCAACCTCCTTTGCACAACACTCAGATCCCTCACTTATAAATGAACCGCATCCCAACGATCCCCTGCTAAACGCTGATGGCACCCCATCAGAACCCGCTCCACTCCGTCGCCTCGACCCAGACAACTACCAGTGCATCACCTCGTTACCCGCCCTCGATGCTCTCTTGCCAACACTAGCTAACGTCGCTCGTATCGCAATCGACACGGAAACCATGTCCACCAAAGCAAGGCAGACAGACCTCGTTGGCATCAGCCTCGCTTGGGGACCCGGCCAAGCTGCCTACATTCCAATTCGTAGCCCATCTACCGAAAGCAACCTACCCCTGGATCTTGTTCGTGAACGTCTCGCTCCCCTTTTCGCTGACCCCAACAAATCGTGGATCGGGCAAAATATCAAGTTCGATTTAATCGTTCTCAAAGCCCATGGACTACCACTTCATCACGTAGCTTTCGATACCATGGTCGCAGACTATTTGCTCGATGCAGGCGGCAGAAACCATGACCTCGGGGACATCGCAAAACGCTGGCTCGAAGTCGATTCCGTTCCAATCACTCAATTGATCGGAACCGGTAAGTCCCAAAAGACAATGGACCAAGTCCCACTTCAAGATGTAGCTCTCTACGCTTGCGAAGATGTCGACATTCCAATTCGAATCGCTTCCGATATGCACTCGCGACTCGAAAACGAATTGTTACAGCCTGTCATGCAGTCCCTCGAATTGCCGCTCATCGAAGTCCTTGCAGAGATGGAATACAAAGGAGTGGCTATCAACATAGACCGTCTTGCCGAACTTCAAAATGACTTCCAATCTCGCCTCGATATCATCCACTCGGAAATCCTAGAACTCGCCGGCGAACCCTTTAATCCCGACAGCCCAAAACAACTCGCGAACATCCTGTTCGAAAAACTCAAACTCCGTGTAGTAAAAAAAACCAAAACTGGACTCAGCACCGATGCAGAGGTGCTCGAA
>JBEICB010000151.1:0-11183 GCA_040373655.1 Pirellula sp.
CCGCTAGTCTCTCGCGCGCATCTTGCGCTCCAACCTCAAGCTCATGACTGACAATAGCAGTCTTGACCTCACCATTGCACTCTCTGAGCAACGCTTCTGCTTGTGTCCGATCTAGCCCCGTTATCCCAGAAACAATTCGAATACTGCGATCCTTCAACTTATCATTCGTCGCCCGCAAATCCACCATCCAATTACGATACGTTTTTCCGATACGAATCATGGTACCGGTGGTCAACATGTTCAAGACCATTTTCGTCGCCGTACCAGCTTTCAATCGCGTCGAGCCACTCAGTATCTCCGGCCCAACGATAGGTGCAAGCAATACATCACAAAGCGAGTCCATTTCTGCCCCCTTATTGCAAGTCACCCCTAATGTCACCGCCCCCTCGTGACGCGCTAGCTCTAAGGCACCAAGCACAAAAGGCGTTCTCCCAGATGACGCAATGCCACAAACCACATCCTTTGAACTCAAACCAACCGCTCGCAACGCATCCCCTCCCGCCAAGCGATCGTCCTCGGCTCCCTCTATCGCTCGTCGCAATGCCCGATCACCACCGGCAATGAGCCCTACCACCAATTCTGGAGGTGTATTGAATGTCGGTGGACATTCTGAGGCATCGAGAACCCCCAAACGACCAGATGTACCAGCGCCGATATATATCAACCGACCGCCTATTCCGATGCGTTCGACAATCGAGTCAATTGCGCAAGCGATGTACGGCAGTATTGACCGAACTGCATCCACCACCTTGGCATCCTCGCGATTCATCAACTCCACAATCGACAAAGAATCCATCGCATCAATACTTGCAGATGCAGGATTCGATTGCTCGGTCGTCAAATTCTCCATACTCTTGTCCGTGATAGCCCCAGCCCTCCAAAAGATTTCCTTCGTTGATTGCCATGCAATTACCCGCCGATCATTTTCCCTCGGCTATGATTACAATCAGCCAATCTACTGTAGCCCCAATTGTTGAAAAGGTCCTCCATGGATTTTCCTCTCGGAATCGTCGACATCGTCGTCCTTATCGCCGCTACGGCCGCGTCGATCCTCATCGGATTATTGGTCGCGGGAAAGAATAACTCCGTCGAATCCTACCTCCTGGGCGATCGAAATCTCCCCTGGTGGGCAATTCTAGGTTCCATCGTCGCAACCGAAACAAGCACCGCTACCGTTCTGAGTATCCCAGGACTCGGCTACTCAGAATCCGGCTTCAAATTCTTGCAACTTGCACTCGGCTTCGCGATCGGTCGTACCTTCGTTGTCACTGTTCTGCTTCCTAGATACTTCCAAGGTAGCATTGTCAGCGCTTACGAAATTCTCCAACATCGTTTCGGATCTGCTATCACCCGAGCTGCCTCCGTTCTCTTTCTCATCACCCGCAATCTCGGGGACGGTCTGCGATTATTCCTCGCAGCTATGCTTCTGCAAAAACTAGTGGGTTGGCCACTGATCCCCTCCGCAATTGCTATCGGCGCAATCACCATGATCTACACATTCCTCGGTGGCATGCGTTCCGTCGTATGGAATGACTGTATCCAGCTGATCATCTACCTAGCCGGTAGCATCGCTGCGGCAGTATTTCTCTTCTGGCAACTCCCCAACGGATGGACCTCTATCTCCGATTACATTGCATCCACCGGAAAAGCCAACTGGATCGATACGCGTTGGGACTTGAGCAACCCTTATACCCTTTATGCAGGAATCATCGGCGGCGCTTTCCTATCACTTGGCTCCCACGGTACCGATCAAATGATGGTTCAACGCTATCTCAGCGCACGGAGCGAGAAACAAGCCGCAATCGCAATCCTGTCGAGCGGCCTTTTTGTCTTTCTACAATTCACGCTATTTCTCTTCATTGGCATTCTCCTTGCAATCTTCTACAGTCCTGATGCTGCTAACCCACAACGACTTCTCCCGGATGGCATCCGGAACGACGAAGTCTTCGCACACTTTATTGTCCACCACTTCCCAACGAACACCGGCCTCATCGGCCTGATGCTCGCAGCAATCCTCGCAGCCACCATGTCGACACTCTCAAGCTCCCTCTCTGCTTCCGCTTCCTCGGCCTATAGCGATCTATGGCTTCCAAGCCAGAAAAATTCCCCCGATGAATCCAAACGAATGCGATTCACTCGCATAGCAACCATCTGCTTCGGACTACTGCAAATTGCTATCGGTATCTGGGCTAATTCTTTCTCTCGAAGCGTTGTTGATAACGCACTAACCATCGCTAGCTTCTCGGCTGGCCCACTACTAGGCTGGTTCGGCTTGGGAATCCTTTTCCCAAACATCCGACAAAACCCCGCAATTGTTGGCGGCGCAACTGCCCTGGCACTTCTCTTGACCATTCAATATGCCCTCCCACTCGTCGGCCCACGAATCGCGTACCCATGGTTCCCTTTGATCGGATCCACCACGACAATTCTGGTCGCATGTCTCGTCGCTAAATTTTCTTCCGGTCCATCCACTCCTAAATACTGACCCTTCAACAAACCATGATTCCAAAAACCCACCCTCAATGCCGAGCCAACATTCCGCGGATAATACGGATCCTGATTCTTGGAATCACTTCTCTGTGCTTCTCTTCAGCACTGCACGCCCAAGAACTCGCTAGCGTTGAATTCGAAACTGCAATTCGCCCCTTGATCGATCAAGCGATCATCGAAGGAAAAATGCCCGGTTGTGTCATCGGCGTCGGTAACTCTCAAGGCCTAATCTACAGCCAAGCCTTCGGGAACAAGTCTCTCGATCCGGTCACCCCAATGACGCTCGATACGATATTTGATTTAGCCTCCATCACAAAACCTGTCGCGACCGCTACAAGCATCATGCAGTTAGTCGAACGTGGACTACTACGCATCCAAGACAAGGTCGCTCTTCATCTTCCCGAGTTCGCAAAACACGGCAAAGAAGAAATCACAGTCGAACAACTACTCCTTCACACCAGCGGTTTAATCCCCGACAATCCCCTCAAAGACTATCTCGAAGGCCCTGAAGTTGCTTGGGTTAACATCTGCGAACTAAAACTCACAAGTCCCATCGGAAGCACTTTCAAATACTCCGACGTGAACTTTATCGTCCTTGGGAAATTAGTCGAAAAGCTTAGCAATAAAACACTCGATGCCTATGTCCAAGAAAACTTGCTCTCCCCGCTCGAAATGATCGACTCCGGCTTTAATATCTCCGAGCAACTCTCACTTCGTGCTGCCCCGACTGAAAAAAGAAATGAACGATGGATCCAAGGCCAAGTTCATGATCCACGCGCACATGCCCTGCAAGGTGTCGCTGGTCATGCCGGCCTGTTCTCAACCCTATCGGATCTTTCACACTACGCCCAAACGATGTTAGGGGCCGGACAATTTCGAAGATCCGATGGACACAACTCCCAAATCCTCGCGCCGCAAAGCATCGCTCGAATGACTCGCGGGAATCTCGTCCCCTCCGGTATCCGAGCACTCGGTTGGGATAAACGAACAGGCTTCTCAACCAATCGAGGAGACCTGTTCTCCGAACAAGCCTTCGGACACGGCGGATTTACAGGCACCGTTCTTTGGATCGATCCCGGCACCGACCTGTTCTACATCTTCCTGAGCAACCGCGTACACCCAAACGGAAAAGGACTAGTTAATCCTCTCGCAGGACGAATCGCTAACCTCGCAGTACGCTCGTTCGCAAACCTACCCAATTCGAAGTCCGCCCCGAATTCCACTCCCATACAAGACCTCTCAATGCGTACCGTACGCTGCGGTATCGATGTGCTCGAATCCCAAAACTTCCTCCCACTACAAAATCAACGCATCGGCCTTATCACCAATCACACAGGTCGAAATCGACTTGGAACCAGCACCGTAGATCTGCTTCGTAATGCCCCAAATGTAGAACTCAAAGTTCTCTTTAGTCCCGAACATGGATTCGAAGGAAAGCTCGACATCGCAAAAGTCGATAACGCGCAAGACACCCAAAGCGGTCTGACAATCTTCAGCCTCTACGGTGAGACTCGAAAACCTACGGCAGAAATGCTCGAAAATATCGACACAATCGTCTTCGATATCCAAGACATCGGAACTCGATTCTACACATACCCATCCACAATGGGGGAAGCCATGCGAGCCGCCGCAGAACACAAGAAAAAATTTGTCGTTCTCGATCGCCCAAACCCACTCGGAGGAGAACGCGTTACCGGTCCAATGCTCGATACAGGCAAAGAGTCTTTTGTCGCGTTCCACCTCCTTCCCGTACGCCACGGTTTGACAATCGGCGAACTCGCAAAACTCGCTCACAAAGAATGGAAACTAGACCTAGACCTACAAGTCATTACCTGCGAGGGATGGAATCGTACAATGCCCTGGGACCAAACAGGCCTGACCTGGATTAACCCCTCCCCAAATATGCGCAGCTTGACCCAAGCGTTCCTCTACCCCGGTATCGGCTTGCTCGAAACCACCAATATCTCCGTTGGCCGCGGAACTGACACCCCTTTCCAACTCATCGGAGCACCATGGATCGATTGCCAATCCCTCGCCCAAGAACTCCATTCCTTGCAACTGCCAGGCATCACGTTCGTACCGGTCGAATTCACCCCAACATCAAGCAAGTATGCAAACGAACAGTGCAGGGGTGTTGAGCTGATTATCACTGACCGCAGTCGCTTTGAGCCTATTTCCACAGGCTTGGCTATCGCCATTACCCTACGCAAAAACTACCCCGAACTCTGGCAAACCAAAAGCCTCAATCGACTGCTCGGTAATCAAAAAGTCTACGACGCTATCATCGAAGCTTCCCTCGACCCGAACTCCGATCCTCGCATCCATGAAGGCGTGACAGATTTCATGATTCGCAGAAGCGAAATACTTCTCTACCCCTGACTATCTACTGCTACCAATCACGTACTGCCGCTCGACAGTACCGGATTTTAGTAACTCCACAGTATGCCTGGACATACTCCCTCACAAAGCCAGAACGCTTACGCCAAACTACAGTTTGAGTTTGTTGTGAGTCGAGATCTTCGGCCCGTTAGCCAGGTAATCGAAAATCCGGATCAGAGATTCCTCGAATAAGCTCTGCAAGATTCCCATAAACCAACAGCAACGCTTGCCACTTGCTAATGTCGACAGTTACCGCCCCCTTCTTATCGGTCACTTGTACCGCATCGACAACCTCTCCCATGCCAGAGTGCAAGTACTCCAGCAACTCCGCTAACTGTGCCGCCTGGCTGGGACTTAATCGATCAGGGATTGGGGGAATCCGCTGAATATCCCCAGTCTTCTCCGCCGGATCTAAGAGATCGGGATCCAATTCAAAGTCCGCCTCGGAACCCGTCGGTTCCGGACGATTGCTATCCGGTAGCAAATATGTTTCATTCACCCGAGAACGTATTTGTTCCGAAGTACCAAACAGCAAAACACTCCGGCCAATCACAATCAAATCGCCATAGCGCAAAAGCCTTAACTGGACCGACTGCCCATTGACCTTCGTCCCATTCGTGCTCTCCAAATCCGTCAAAACCAAATGCTGATTGTCAGCCAAAATTTTACAGTGGAAACGACTGATCCTCTCGTCGTTAAGCTGGATCGTATTCCCCTCCTCTCGACCAATCGAAATCGGTGGATTCAAGTCCGCAAACACGCGACCTCTGTCGGCTCCTTGCACCACACGAAGGGTCAGTTTCGACATTCCAACTCACTCCCAACTATCCTATCTCTAATCCAACGCTAAAGTCGCATTAGTATAGCTGGAGAATAGAGATTCGTGGGGCCTGGGGAGCTTTTCCGACCACCCCAATGCCCCGTATTTTCAAAACAAAACCTGAGCAATTCGCTCTAAGCATCCACGCCTAAAGCATCAAAACTGGTATCTGTCTGATCCGTTGCAACCAAGTCGGGTCGACGCGTCTGCGTAGGCAGTCCCGCCTTTGTCAGCGTCTCGTCCAAGACCTCCTGAGCCCTCGATACGATCATGTCTCTAGTAATCGTCCCCAAATTAGAGGGGGACGGAAAACTTGTGATCGGACCATGATAACCCTGCGAATGTAAAGCTTTGGCAAAACGAGCGTTATCGATCTTGCCCGTCGTCCCAGCAATCATCCTAGCCTCCGGACCGTTCGATAGAACTGACGGACTATCTGAAAGATCCGCAATTCGAAACGCTGCCACCCGGTTCCCTGGCAACTCCGCTAGTTGCTCCCAGGTCCCCTTCCCTACCGTCCAATCAAACGTATCAACCACCAAGCCAACTGCCTTTGACGTGCAAGCCTTAAACAAGGCCATCGCCCCATCTACATCTTGGATAAACGCGTACTGTTTCCCATCCCGCGCAAGTCCATAAGTCGTAAACTCCAGCCCCATCAGCACCGAATGCTTCTCAAACGCCGCTGCCAATCGATCAATTCGACCACGGATCCACTCAAAATACTGCGGAAACGCATAACGATTGGTGGCAGCTGGAATCCGCACGATTCCCGCCCGAGCTCCCACTCGCCCCAGTACCGATACTAACGACTCCACCCCACGAACCACTTCGTCAAACACAGAATCATCAGCGTCTAAATCCACCGGAACCTCAAAACTACTAACTTGCATCTTGGAACTCAATAAGAAGCGGGATGCCCTTTCGAAATCCGTTCTGGCACTACGCTTCTCCAAATCCACTCCATCAATGTCCAAGCCCTGAAATCCAAACGTCATCGCCAACTCAATCAACTCACTCTGACGGCCAGAAATTCCTAGCGCCGCCGCATTGAGATTCTTGTACATCTTGTCGTCTCCCTTTCGATTTCAAAAGACCTTCCCAACTGCTCAAGATCCACTTGAACCATCGAGAAAATCCACTTCTCCATGTCATGATTCCCACCCAGCCTATTTGGGGGAACCCCCAGCTCTTAAGGGGGGGTACCAGTATCCCAAAATCATGGCGGGTATCAAGCCGAAAGAGGTGACAAGCAAATCGCAAGACTAGCCATCACAAAGCGATTGCGTATTGCAAGTGACAATTTGTCACCAAAGAATTCCCCAGCGGCGAGACTCCATGAGGAAAAGCCTGCGGAGTACGGGGGGCGGCTAACTCGCCGCCTAACCCGTCAACAATGAACCGATCTAAGAATTAGGTCGCCCCCTCCGAGAGCGATTGGGCCCAGACGGTGCCTTGCGATGATTCGCAACGTTCGCCTCGATCAAAACTGCTACGGTCTCTTCCCAACTCGGAATGCGACCCGCACGCAGCCGTGTGTCTTCACGTTCCTCAATCTCGCCAGATGCATCATCGAAGGCAACAAGGTCCGTCGAATCCCGCGATTCAGAACGAGATTCATTTCTCAAATCCGAACGGCGCCGACGTTCCCCATCATTTGCTTGATCGCGATCTCGATCTCGCCGACTACCACGTCCCTTGCGAGACTCTCCCTTGGCCTCTGGCTGCTCGGATCGCTCGAACTCAGCTCCCTTGCCGAATCCTTCAACTAAAGTCAAATCATCCTTGGACGTATCCTCAAAATCATCGAGACCACCACCAAAACCACGCTCCACTTGCCGGGTTTCTCGCTCCGGCCTTCGATCGTCGCGATCAACACGACGGTCATTTCGTTCAGGTCTTATGTCATTGCGTTCGGATCTTCGTTCAGAGCGCTCTGGTTTTCGTTCATCGCGGTCTTGTCGGCGACCGTCGCGGTCTGGACGGCGGTCGTCGCGGTCTGGCCTTCGTTCAGCGCGCTCTGGTCTTCTTTCAGCGCTTTCTGCACGACGGTCCTCGCGTTCCAGACTTGGCTCGTCGCGCTCTGGACGGCGGTCGTCGCGCTCCGGACGGCGGTCGTCGCGCTCTGGACGGCGGTCGTCGCGCTCTGGACGGCGGTTTTCTGTGCCCCTTCCGCGAGAGGATCTTTCCACACGCTCACTACGATCCGAGCCATCCCCACGTTCCAAATCGCCTTGCTCTGCTCTCTCACTACGCTCTGCTCTATTGCCGGTCTCAGCTCTTTCCCTTCGCTCGGACTTCTCCCCCCGATCAGCACGTTCAGGACGTCGCACCCTCGAATCGGCCTTTGCAACCTCATCCTTCGCGGAGGCCTCGCCCTCAACGTGCTCGGTTCGCAGTGCCCCACGTCGTGGCGGCCGCCGTTCCCCACGTCGATCGACCGGAGCGTCCATCGAAGCTCCTCCTTGGTCGGTAAACGCTTCAGGTGCCTCTGCTACCCTCTCTCGCGAAACTTCTCCGACCTCTCGTTGATCGGATCCTCGACTACGCCCCTCAGACCGACCGCCTCTTCGCCCCCTCGGAGATTCACTTCCGCGGCGAGATTCCGGCGAGCGCTCCGAGCGTTGTTCCGGATTCTCCGAACTCCCACCCATCCCAAAGAAATTCGCTACAGCATCCCAAGAAGTTCGCAACACAGAAACTGGCTTCTCTGATTGCTCTTCGTGTTGCTCTTCGTGAGAGACCACCTCGGGTTTTTCCAATTCCTGGGCTTCTGCTGGAACTAAACGTTCCTGCTCGACGACGAGTTCCTTCGCGAAATCTTCTTTCTCATCGGACTTCTTTTCGCGCCGAGGGCTGCGTTTCCCCTTTGGAGCTTCCCCCTTCGATGTTTCCTTCACTGGCCTAGCAGCCGCCGTTTTGGCCTCAACGACGGGTTGCGACTCGCCAGCCGGCATAGATTCGACAACCGGCTGTGCTTCTTCCCCTGCTCCCTTCCTCCCATGAGGCTTCAAGTTGGGAGTTCCTAACAAGTTGGCCAATGAATTCCAATGGTCCGACATAGATGATTCGTCTGTAAAAAGTGAAATCCGAATTCCGGCACTGCCCGAGGAAGCATACCTCAGTCCCGTAGGCGAGCGACTTCGCTAAATTGTCTTAAGACGGTTGTCTGAAGACGATTGTCTGAAGACTTGGCAATCCCAAAGTCTTATCTACCCCGGGTCCTGGCTTCGTCATCTAGAGATTCAGCTTCTAGCCCTGCACTGAACTACTGAAAGCTTATAGCTTGATGAACCAACTGGCAACTGCTCCCGTTGCTTGGCAAGATGGTTCGATGAAAAAACCCATAATTCTTCTTCTAAACCACCGATTGGACTAGACTTAGAGAACCAGACTTCAAAAACTAGAGGATAACAGCAACAAAAAGTGGTTCACCCAAAAGCATAGTACCAAATGCCAACCAAGCACTGACGGCCGTACGGAGACAACATGCCAGCGGATTCAAGTCGATTCAAAACCAATGATTGGGTGATTTTCACACGCGAAAAACACGGGCTTTCACCTGGTAAAAGAGCGAAAAACATTTCGCCAGCCCCCCACGGCGAACTCTACTCGTACGAAGTGGACAAGTACTGGATTGTCCGTGAAGTAGCAGGCACGGAGCTTGTACTGGAAACTCGGACCGGGAAACGCCACCGAATTGCAGCAAGTGACCCGCGACTTCGTTCCCCAAATCTATTCGAGAAATGGTGGTACTCCAGTAGATTCCCTGTCAAAAACACCCCTCAACAACAAACGGATCCCGCCTCGCTGCCCACACCACCCACCCACCACGATCTCGCGGTGAACTACCAGGATCGATCGGAAGCCCCTTCCCAGTATCCGAAAACCGCTTGATCCGAACCGTTCCAAAACAACCTTCCCAGCATGGGACTTGACGTTTCCACAAGAATCAGTCTACTTTACAACCCCTCGGTGGGAAGTTTTCCATCGAGAAATCCCTGCCGGCATAGCTTCAATTGGCAGAGCACCGCATTCGTAATGCGGGGGTTGTGGGTTCGACTCCCACTGCCGGCTTCAATTCGACGTTCTTCCCACATACCCAACTGGTTATTTGTCTCTTTCAAATGACCTATTCGAGGTTCAGCAATGGTTACCGGTACAAGCACCGACATCCGTGAAGTTGTTCTTTCTAACCAATCCTTTGGACCGAACGACATTGAGAAAGTTACCAAGGTAATCGAAGAAGATCTCACTCAACTAGCGCTTCTCAAAGATGCGGTACAAGAACTTCAACAAACCCCAGACCTCTCCCCAGCGACACAAACCCGCCTCGGGGTCTGCTTGTACCTCCTCGGTCGTTTTCAAGAAGCGGAGTCTGCGTTGCGCCAAGGGGATGGCGGTGCTCTAGCTCAGTACTATCTCGGCAAGACGGCGTTTCAGGTCGATCAATTCGACAAAGCTATCGAGTACTACAACGCCGCTGAGAAGGCGGGATACACGGCAGAATGGTGCCAACTATCACGTGCTGAAGCTCTCCGATACCTGGGACGCAAAGAAGAAGCACTCCAAATCCTAGACAACATCTTCGGACCCGTCGAACAGCATCCAGAATATCCCTACCAACGCGCAGCGACGCTGGCCTCGATCGGTGGTAATCTCCCAGAAGTCATCGCGTTGTACCAACGGGCACTTCAACACAACCCAAAACACGGTGGTGCACTTTTTGGCCTTGCACTTGAATACGATCGCATGGGTAGTGACCAGAGCGCCTTCGAACTCTACCAACGCGGTGCCGGTGTTATTCCTTCGCACATCGGAACGTTGCTCAACCTAGGTTTAATGTACGAAGATCGAAACGATTATAACCGCGCCCAAGCCTGCTACCGACGAGTCTTGGAAACCTCTCCAAATCACGCCGTAGCAAAGATGTATCTCAAGGACGCGATAGCCGGTGGTCCCGAATCGGTCGATGAAGAGACCCTCAAGCAAAACGAAAAGCTTGCACAACTCCTCAACGTCCCCGTCACCGATTTCGAACTTTCCGTTCGATCACGCAATTGCCTCCAGAAAATGGGGATCCGAACCCTCGGCGATCTGACGCGAGTCTCCGAGCAAACTCTCCTTTCGAGCAAAAATTTTGGCGAAACCTCCCTCGTCGAAATCAAAGAAATGCTCTCCGCGAAAGGCTTGTCTCTAGGTCAGTTCGCTCACGAAAAGCGCGAAGCAGATCCGCTTCCAGACACCTCGGGCATGTCCCCAGATCAACTCGTTCTCCTCGAACGCCCAATCTCAGAACTCAACCTATCCGTTCGAGCACGCAAATGCATGGTGCGCCTGCAACTCAACACCATCGGTGAATTGATCCGGAAAACTGGCGACGACTTGCTCGAATGCAAAAACTTCGGCGTGACTTCTTTGACCGAAGTGCGAGAAAAACTCACCGGCCTCGGCCTAAAACTACGTGGGGACTGATCCTTAACGCCCACCTCCA
>JBEICB010000376.1:0-2923 GCA_040373655.1 Pirellula sp.
ATGGTATCGAGGCCTTAATAGCGTTTTTAGCAACAAGTTCGATTGGTGCAGTTTGGACATGTTGCTCCCCAGAGTTTGGGGATGATGCGATCGTAGATCGATTTGGACAGACGACCCCTAAGTTGTTAATCATGGCATTGCGATCCCAATACAACGGGAAGCGTTTCACGCTTGGGGAGAGACTTAATAGTTTGATTCAGCGATTGCCGAGTCTAGAGGGGGTTCTCGTTACGCAGGGTTCGCCTGCTGATCTCCCCCAAGAGAATCGCATCTGGTTAGAAGATTGGAATGATGCGTTCCAATTTCCTCTTGGTGGCGATTGGAGTTGGGAACGATTCGAGTGGAATCATCCGCTGTATATCTTGTATTCATCGGGTACAACGGGCGCTCCGAAGTGTATTATTCATGGAGCGGGAGGAAGCCTACTGCAACATGTCAAAGAGCAACGATTGCATTCGGATATTCGTAATGGAGATCGGCTTTTTTATTTTACGACCACCGGTTGGATGATGTGGAACTGGTTGGTCAGTGCTTTGGCGTCTCGCTCCACGATTGTACTTTTCGACGGTTCGCCGATGTATCCCGACCCGGGGGTGCTTTGGCGGTTAGCTCAAGAGCATCAAGTGACCCATTTTGGTGCGTCGGCTCGTTACTACGCGGCGCTCGAGAAAATCCCTTTTGCGCCTAAGACACATGCGAATTTAGAGTCTTTGCGAGTATTGTTGTCGACAGGATCGCCGCTCTTGCCCGAGCAATTTCAATGGCTTTATCAAGCCGTCAAAAAGGAGATGCATTTAACGTCGATCTCCGGTGGTACGGACATTGTTTCCTGTTTCGTCTTGGGCAATCCGCTTTTGCCGGTTCATGCTGGTGAGATTCAGAGCAAGGGGTTGGGGATGGATGTCCAAGTGGTCGATGAATCTGGGGTAGCGGTTTGCGAACAGGCTGGAGAGCTGGTGTGCAAGAATTCGTTTCCGAGTATGCCCTTAGGATTTTGGCAGGATCCTGATGGGGCTAGGTACCGCAAGACATATTGGGAGCGGTATCCGGGTGTATGGTGGCATGGTGATTGGGCGATGGAGACACGCCACGCTGGGATGATCATTTACGGCCGGTCGGATGCGACCTTAAATCCGGGTGGCGTGAGAATTGGAACAGCCGAGATTTATCGACAACTCGAAGGATTTTCGGAGATCGTAGAAGCCGCAGCGACGGCATGGAAAGAAGACGGCGACGAAAAGATCGTATTGTTTATCAAGCTCAAACCATCAGTCGCGGGCGAAGTCGGATCGCAAATGGACGCGGGGCTTGAACAAGCGATTCGGCATCGGATCAGATCCTATTGTTCCCCTCGGCATGTTCCGACTTGGATCGTCGTCGTTGAGGATTTACCGAAGACGATTAATGGCAAGTTATCTGAGTTGGCGGTCCGCAATGCGATTACAGGATTGGCCATTGGCAATGTCGGAGCGTTAGCGAATCCGGAATGTTTAGAGTTTTTTAAGGCTTGGAGGCCAGTGGCGAAAGATCGGTAGTGCCTTGGCGAAAAAGTACGATTTGGAGAAGTCCGAGTGAAGAAGACAGAAAACAGAAGACAGACGATAGATCAGCTGAAAAACAACCAAGTTGTAGTTCCTACCAAATAGGGGAGAAGCGATGAGTGCAAAGGAAGACATTCCGATTCGGAAGATCGATCACGTTCGATTTTTTGTGGGGAACGCGAGGCAGTCGGCTTATTTCTATCGCAATGCCTACGGATTTGACATTGTGGCTTATGCCGGGTTAGAGACAAAGATGAAGAATGAGGCGGGATATATCCTCAAGCAAGGTGGGATTTACTTTATGTTGGTCTCACCGTTGCGTGCAAATCACCCAGATGCCCATCGATTAATTTTGCATGGGGATGGGGTATCGGATATCGCGTTGCAGGTTGACGATGTGAAGCGGGCATATCAATTATCGGTGGAACGAGGCGCCATTGGTGTGGTGGGGCCGCAAGAGATAGTCGACGAGTATGGAACATACGAGATGGCAACGATTCGTGCTTATGGGGATACGACCCATACATTTGTGAATCGTGATCGATACCAAGGAGCTTTTGCACCGGGTTTTGAAGCGATTGATCCGTCGCGGTATAACCCAGCGACCTATCATCCGACGGGGTTGTTGGGGATAGACCACATCGTGGGGAATGTGGAAGAAGGGAGAATGAACGAATGGGTCGACTTTTATCGGCGTGTATTAGGTTTTGAGCAGTTGGTGTCATTTGATGACAAGGACATATCAACGGAGTATTCCGCGTTGATGTCCAAGGTAGTGCAAGGGGGACGGGGGCGGATCAAGTTCCCGATTAACGAACCGGCGACGGGACGCAAGAAGAGTCAGATCGAGGAGTACATAGAGTTTTACGGAGGTGCTGGGGTGCAGCACATTGCGTTGGCGACCAATGACATTGTCAAAACGGTCCGAGCGTTGCGAGACAACGACGTGTCGTTTTTGCGGGTTCCGAAAGCGTATTATGACACTTTGGAGCAACGGGTTGGAACGATTAAAGAAGACATAAGTCAGTTGGCGGATTTAGGGATTTTGGTCGATCGAGATGACGAGGGTTATATGTTGCAGATCTTCACGAAGCCCGTGCAAGACCGTCCGACATTGTTTTTTGAGATCATTCAGCGAGAGGGATCAAAGAGTTTTGGAAAAGGGAATTTTAAAGCTTTGTTCGAAGCGATCGAACGCGAGCAAGAGACCCGCGGAACCTTGTAGCCACCATCCCCCGCATCACCGTTATCCCGTCGCCACCGCTCTCCCGTAGCCACCGTTCGCCAGACGGTGGAAGTCATCCTGGCAACATCCACCGCTTGGCAGCGGATGGCTAGTGCGCCTGTGAAGGCGATTGAATAATTGGGTGTAAGTCCCAATC
>JBEICB010000187.1:0-9315 GCA_040373655.1 Pirellula sp.
CTCAAGGACATTCGTCAGAGGACGCTATGAAGATTCTGAAGGTGAACAAGCTTCGCGGACCGAACATTTGGGCCAATTATCCGGTGCTGGAAGCTTGGGTAGACCTCGAAGAGATGAAGGACACCTCCTCGGAGATGATCCCTGGCTTTAACGAGCGGCTGATGGGGTGGTTGCCGACAATGGTCGAGCACCGCTGTAGCATTGGAGAAAGGGGTGGTTTTTTTGTTCGTCTACGCCGTGGGACCTACATGGCGCACATCCTCGAACACATCACACTCGAGCTACAGTCATTAGCCGGAACACCTGTCGGCTACGGTCGCGCGAGAGAAACCAATGTCGACGGCATCTATAAAGTTGCGATTGCCTACAAAGAAGAAAAACTCGGATTGGCTTGTTTAGACAAAGCTTTTGACTTGCTGCAAGCCGCCATTCACGACACTCCTTATGATGTGAACAAGGTTGTCGAAGAACTCAAAGAATACGCGTACGATGTATGTTTGGGTCCAAGCACTCGATCGATTGTTGAAGCGGCGAAGGCCAAGGCGATTCCTTGGCGTAGGTTGAACGAGGGAAGCTTGGTTCAATTGGGTTATGGGGTGCATCAACGCCGAATTTGCACTGCGGAATCGGATTCGACCAGTGCAATCGCGGAATCGATCGCTCAAGACAAAGACCTAACTCGGATGTTGCTCCGATCCATTGGGGTACCAACTCCCGAAGGACGTGCCGTCGAAAATGCGGAAGATGCTTGGGACGCCGCCGAGGACATTGGACTACCTGTTGTTATCAAACCGCAATACGGAAATCATGGTCGAGGTGTTGCGACAAACTTGCAGACAAAAGACCAAGTCATCGCAGCTTACGCCGCAGCACGTGAAGAGGGTAGCTCCATCGTGTGTGAACGGCACGCTCCCGGTGACGACTACCGAATGTTGGTCGTCGGAGGCAAACTGGTAGCTGCCGCAAGGCGCGAGCCCGCTCACGTCATAGGCGATGGGCAATCGACAGTTCAAACACTGATTGATCGAGTGAACGAAGACCCCCGCCGTAGCGACGGTCATGCAACTTCACTGAGCAAAATCAAGATCGATGCGGTCGCCCTCGGCGTGTTGCTTGAGCAAGGCATGACACCCGACACTATTCCACCTTTAGGCAAGAAGGTGTTAATTCGTCGCAATGCCAACCTAAGCACGGGGGGAACCGCGAGTGATGTTACCGATATGGTTCATCCAGATGTTGCTCGGCATGCAATCGAAGCGGCCCGCGTGATCGGATTGGATATCGCTGGCGTGGACATCGTCGCTCAAGACATCTCGCAACCGTTGCAAGGACAACGTGGTGTGATCGTCGAAGTCAACGCTGGACCGGGATTGCGGATGCACATCGAACCCTCCTCCGGTGAACCGCGCCCAGTGGGTGAATCGATCATCGAGATGATGTATCCCGGAGAGAACAATGGCCGAATTCCAATCGTTAGTGTCACCGGAGTCAACGGCAAGACGACCACGACCCGTTTGATTGCGCATATCATCGCCAGCACCAACAAGAAGGTAGGTATGACTTGCACCGACGGAATCTACGTCGCAGGTCGCCGAATCGATTCCGGGGATTGCAGCGGACCCCAAAGTGCACGTTCTGTTTTGATGAACCCGTTTGTCGAAGCCGCTGTATTGGAAACCGCCCGTGGTGGCATACTCCGCGAAGGTCTTGGCTTTGATTACTGCGACGTAGGGATCGTAACGAACATCGGAGAAGGAGACCATTTGGGTCTTGCTGACATCGAAACCATCGAGCAACTTGCCAAAGTCAAGCGATGTGTCATTGAAGCGGTATCCAAGAACGGTTACGGAGTGCTCAAAGCCAACGATCCGTTGACGGCTGAAATGGCAGAGAAGTGCAAAGGTCGCGTCATTTTCTTTGCAATCGACGAAAACGATGCAGTTCTAACCAATCACCGCCACCAAGGCCAACGCGTTGTCTTTGTCCGCAATGGAATTGTTGTCATGGCCGAAGGTGCAGAAGAAACCGGCTTGACCACCCTAGAAAAAATACCTCTTACCCACCAGGGCAAAATCTTATTCCAAGTAGAAAACGTCTTGGCCTCCGTCGCAGCTTGCTGGGGTGTCGGATTGAGCCCATCGCAAATCACATGTGGACTCGAATCTTTCTCCGCTCACATGGACAAAGTTCCTGGCCGCTTCAATCTATTGGAGTTTCACGGTGCAACTGTAGTTGCTGACTATGGGCATAACAGCTCAAGCCTAATGGCG
This sequence comes from Pirellula sp., assembly GCA_040373655.1. Lineage (GTDB taxonomy): Bacteria > Planctomycetota > Planctomycetia > Pirellulales > Pirellulaceae > JBKCUI01. The sequence continues at coordinate 2,271 of JBEICB010000187.1, forward strand.
ATCATCGAAGCCTTAGGGCAATTTCCGCATGGACATCGAACAGTCGTCTATTCGGCAGCAGGGGATCGTCGCGATGTGGATATGATTCGCCAAGGTGAGTTGCTTGCGGATCACTTTGACCGTGTCATTCTCTACGAAGATCAGTACTTGCGCGGCCGAAAGCCCGGTGAGATTTCCGCGATCTTTAAACGTGGAATGGATTCAGGGAAACGCGTCAAGGAAATGTACGAGTTCATCGGTTGGGAAAAAGCCGTTGAGCATGCATTAACCTTGATCAAGTCAGGGGACTTGATGTTGTTGCAAGCCGACTCAATCGACGAAACCGTACAGTATCTGCAGCGTTCGATCGAACATAGCCAGATCGGTAGAGAGATCGATTTGAGTTCTGCCCTGCAAACCAATTCTCAATCCGGCAATAACTCCAACTCGAATCCTCCCGAAGCGAAAGACAATTCGCTCGGTGTAGCCGATCCGACAGGAAGATGATTTCGTAGCGAGAAGTTGGGAATAGAAACTTGAGCCCACCGCTCCAGCATGTGGGCTCAACCAATCTCCCGCAGTTCAAGCTTCGCAGCTTAATGGGAACGCTTGGAACCAATCCAAATTTCAATTTGACGATATTTGGCGCGAAGATTTTGCGGTCTTCTTTGCTTCTTTGCTTCTTTGCTTCTTTGTGTCTTTGTGTCTTTGTGTCTTTGCGTGAGACCATTTGGAACGTTGAGCGACAAGCGATACAAAGCTCTGAGTGCCCGATTCACTTACCCTTGATCGTTACCCGCCAAACTTCCGGCGATCGGATTCCTGGTCGTTGCTCTCCACTAAGAATCCAATATTCGCTGTCGATCAATACCGTCGGGACGGTCACGCGCGGTGCTATCACCGCTTGCTCATGGACTTGCCAACCACGACCACTTTCAAGCGTTCGATTCTCGATCGATGGTAGCTGAAAGGCTCGGTGTGAGAATCCTCGATGCACACCCGGCTTTTGTCCGGCTTGGGACCCGTCATCTCCCCCCAGCAGCCATAATCCACTTTCTGCTGCTAGGGCCGGTGACGGGCTTGCAGCAAGTGGTACTGGTAAATCCAACTCCCGAATCCAACTCGATTGATCTGCTCCTTGTTCAAGCTCGTCTATCCTCAGACTCCAACAATCGCTCAAGTACTTCCGCTTTGGTTTTCCGTCCTCGCCACTGACCAATTCGACTCCTCCGAGAACCCAAAATCGACCTTCAAAAGACGCAGCCGTCGATAACATCCTTCCATCGTTCGAGAAGCTGGGTAGTGGCTCCCAATTCCACTGATCGGTCAATTGCATCGCAAGCTCTGGGGATCTTTTTAACTCTGAGAATGTCGATGGTTCCAGCTTGAGCTTCCATCCTATGTTTGAGCATTTCGTCGCATCGGGATGTTCAAGTCCTCCAAAGACAAACAGTGAGTCATTGACAATGGTGCCACAAGCGTTCGCAAGTGGGACAGGAAGAGGAGGCAGAGGGAGGCAGACCCACTGGGAATCTATTTCAGTAAGAAAGAACGATTCAGCATAATGGCGTTGAGAATCGCTGCCACCTACGCAGATCACTCCATCTGCAAAACTTGCGCTCACTCCATACGCTAGCGGTTTAGGCAGGGCTGCGACCATAGTCCAATTCTGTACCGAGTTAGAATTAGAGAGAACCGGGGTAGAATTAGGGAGAACCGGCGTAGAGTCGGAGAGGTCTAACACTGCTATCGTGTCGTGCCACACCTTGATACCTCCAGCCCAAGGTTTCTGATCGGGAAAGTTAGCACCTCCGGCGATCACCAGTTTCTTGCGGATGTTTCCGGCAAAGGGGCTAGCAAGCCCCACAGCATTAGGATGCGAAGGAGCTTGGGTCCATTGCAGAGGTGACGTCCTTTCGGTTTGTGCTTGGGCGAAACCGAGTAAGAAGATAGCGGTAAAAAAAGATCCAAAACAAGATAATTGAACAAATGGCTTGATAGTCATAGGCAATATTTTACCCACCGCATACCAGATAATCTCTAGCCTCACCACTCAAACAAGAATCTCTTCGATCACCTTCCCGTGATCAATATCCAATCGCTTACGACCAGGTATCTCTAACTCCCGCGATCGCAGTCCCAATAAATGCAGTACTGTCGCATGTAAATCCGTCACGTAATGCCCTTCGCCAAGCGCATGATAACCAAGCTCGTCCGTCGCACCATGTACCACCCCGCGTTTCACCCCAGCTCCCGCCAACCATACGGTAAATCCATTCGGATGGTGATCCCGACCATCCACCCCACCTCCTCGACGCTCCAATCCGGGTGTACGTCCAAACTCCGTACAAAAAACCACTAACGTCTCTTCCATCAATCCACGTTGTTTCAAGTCCGCAATCAAACCCGCAATTGGCTTGTCCACACTCGCACACAATTTCGTGTGATTCTCTTTTAACTTCTGATGCGAGTCCCACACTCCATAACCCGATGGAAAGACTTGCACAAATCGCACCCCGCGCTCCACCAATCGCCTTGCAACCAATAATCTCTCGCCCGCGACTTTCGTCCCCTCCTGGTCGATTCCATACATCGCTCGCGTCGCCTCTGTCTCACTCCCCAAATCAACCGCCTCCGGCACCGATGCCTGCATCCGAAACGCTAACTCATAAGCCCTTATTCGCGCTCGTAACTCCGCATCCTCCGGATACAAAGCTCCGGTCAACTCATGCAACTTTCCAATCAATGCATACTCTCGCTCTTGCTCCTCTGCACTTTGCCCCGCTACACGCTGGCCAAACGGTAACGGATTCTTCGGATCCAATGCCAATGGAACCCCGCCATACTGCGGACCCAAATAATTCGCATCGATCGATTGCCTTGTATCCGAACGAGTCGGACCTCCTAATACGACAAATTTGGGCAAATTCTCATTGAAACTGCCTAACCCGTAATTCGCCCAAGCACCAATGCTCGGTTGAGGCTCGTCCAATCGATGCCGCCCTGTGTGTATTTGATTCTCCGCTGCGTGATCGTTGTCGGTCGTCCACATATTGCGAACAAAACATAACTCGTCGACTTGCCCACCTAGATGCGGCCACCAATCGGTCATTTCAATCCCCGACTCACCCCAACGCTTCCACCCTACCTGCATCGGATAAATGGTCGGATACACATCCCGAACATTCACTTCCTCCGCAGGAACCGATCGAAAACGCTTGCGGTGCAACGGCGAATCCACCGGATTGGCAAACGGAGTTTTGTCAAAAGTCTTCCCTGCATGCTCGTTCAACGCGGGCTTCGGATCAAACGTCTCCACATGACTGTACCCTCCCGATAAAAACACCCAGATCACCGACTTGGCTCTCGCCTTTATCTTCGCCGTCGATTCCACCTCTTGCTGCCCCGCCAGATCTTGACCCACCGCCCGGCCAAGCCCATCCTCGGCCAACATGGCCCCCAACGCCAAACCGGTAAACCCCATCCCGTAATCGGCCAAAAAAGCGCGGCGTGTAGGTCGTGGCATCCCTCTATCTCCCAATCTCACTTGCTCTGCTCTAAAAACGCTAACAAATCAATCACTTCCTCATCACTGAGTGTATCAAGCAATCCGCTGGGCATCATGGATGATCGCAACTCTTTACGCTGAAGAATATCGCGCTTCTGAAAACTGACTTCGTCTCCAAAATTGTTTCTGTACACCTCCGTACTTGAAGAACGCAACAATATCCCCGTAAATGTCGTCCCATCCGCTAACTCCAACGCAGTCGTATAAAACTGTGGCGCTACATCCCGGTTCGGTTCCATGATCGATTGCAGTAATTCCTTAGCTGTCCCCTGCCGACCGACCAAAGATAACTCTGGACCGACCACATTCCCTCGGCCTTCATGCCGATGACACTGACTACAAGCCGTCGTAGCACTGTGAAAAAATATCCGCCGACCACGCTGAGCATCCCCAGATTGAACTTGTCCCTGCGCAATCAACCTCTCTAGTCGCTCTTTCCGCACGGATACATCTTGTAAGGCAACATCCTCCTTGGATCCGCTTGCCCCGCTGCGTATCACCCTCCGGACTTCCGCAAGCACCCCCGGTGAACTTCCCACCTTCGGATCCAGCAAACCCTGTAATTCAACAAACAACTCTGAGTCCTGCGCGTTCGCTAAACCTGCAATCGCATCCAATCGCAACTCTTCGGGCAACGATACGTCTTTAGCATAAGACAACAACCCCTTCGCGCTGTCTGGATTTTTACGCATCGCTAGCGTTCGCACCACCTCACGACGCAATCCCTCATCCTTTCGATCCCACAACCCCTGCAACAACTCAAAACTCAACCCCTCAAACCCCGCTGGTACCAGCCGCAATGCATAAGCTTGAATCGCCGGCGGTGCGTCCTTCGATAAGATCCGCTCGACCAATACCGCCGGCTCCGTGACCCCCGCGGAAGCCTTCCCCTGAAGCGTGTTGTAAGCCGCGAGCGCGGCCTCGAACAAACGATACTCCAGCCCGGCATCCGTTAACATTGCCTCAACTTGCGGCAAAAACTCCTTAAACACTCCATCCGAAACCCAGCGCAAACACTCAAAGCGAATCTCAATGTCTCGGTCTGACCACATCCCCCGCACCCACTTCGGATTCTCAAAATCACTTTTCCGCAGTGCCACCAACGTTGCCAGCCGACGCTCCAACGGCAAAGATTGCACTTGCCCCAACTCCCATCCCTTCGCCACCCTGCCCAAAGCGACCGTAGCAGCATGCGCGAGAAACGGATCATCGCCAGATTCAATCGCTATGAACAAGTCCTCGCATTGCTCCTGACTTAACGCTTCGTTTTTCCGACGTAACCAAGCTTCCGCTTGAACTGCCTGCGGCGTCTTCTGATCGACTTGCGGTTGCATCCAAGTCGCTTGCTCGGGATCAATCCGCAATTTCCATAGCCGACCCATCCCATGCAACTCATACGAAGGTGAAACCCAGTCGGTGAAGTAAAATTCAAGCTTGGATTCTCCTTTGCTCGGCAACCCTGCAGCCATCGCTACAGGCCGAAACAAATCATTGCCCCGAAGCAATTCTATCCGCTGCGATTGCAAAGTGGCTCCCTTCCAATGCAACGGGAAATAATCGATGCAGTGATTGCTCCATGAAGGAACCAGTACGCCCCCGCCAAGTCCCACGACCGCGCATGGCCCTTCGCCACACGGATGAATCATCCCCAACGTTCCCCGCAACTCACCGTTCCAGCAAACAAATGGGTGAACCGAACCACTCCCATAAACATACTGAAACCCATAATCTCCTCCCTCCACCACATGGAGCAGACGACAAGGTGGACGGCTCCCAGGATCATTCTCCGCCGCAAGCAATACCCCATCTTGTCGCATCCATAATCCAAAGGGATTCCAAAAACCTTGGGCAATCCTGCGCAATCCTTTGCCATCCCTCGCGCAGTAAAACACTCCCCCCTCTCCGCGACCACGCAACTCTCGACCATCCGCCCCACGCAATACCCAGTCTTTGCCGAAGTTCTCTCCCAGCGAAAAAATCAATCCGCCATCGGTATGCCAAGCCATCCCGCTGAGACCATTGTGCGGATAATCCGTCACTGTATCCAAAGCTGCGATCGTCTCCTCACGATCCCCAACACCATCTCCATCCGTATCGCGCACCCGTAGTATCCGATCGCGCTGCGCTAAATAGACCCAACCACTCAACGCATCCTCGTTCGATGGTCCCGACGCTGAACGCTCGAGCAACAACTGCATCGTTGTCTTAGTTCGATTATAAAATAACCGTCTATTCTTCCCATTCGAATCGAATATCAAAACCTCATCATGCTCCGGCCCAACATACCCCTCAGGTCGGAAATGGGTATGACAAGCAACCACCCAAAGATTTCCGGCCGCATCAACACCTATCCCCGTCGGAGTGACCAAGTCAGGATGCTCGGCTAATAAAGTCAATTCCACACCGGTTTGCAATTCCAAACCGTGCTGCAGACTCTCTTGCCCTTTGACCGACAAACCACATGGGCCGAGCCAAGCAATCGCAATTGCCATAACCATCAACCGATGGCTACCAAATTTTAGATTCCCAAATTGTCCCATCGCTCGAATGCTCTCGCCCTAGCTCCCTGCAAAGCGTTGTCTCGCAAAACCCATTAGCGGCAATCGCTTGCGTAAAACTCATCCAAGATTGTACCAAGCGGCGAAAGGAACACCGGCAAATTGCCGAATTTGGACGAATCAAGAGAGAGATCAAGAGAGAGTAGGCGTACCGAATTGAGTTCGCGCTGTTCGGCTCAATGTGCTGCGGTCTTCTTGGCGTTATTGCATCATTGCGTGGGACCGTAAGAGCGTCGCGAAATGAACGCCGCGAAGTTAGCAAAGGGTTCTTATGCTGAGATCCACCGTCTGGCGAGCGGTGGCTACGAGCAGCTGAGATCCACCGTCTGGCGAGCGGTGGCTACGAGCAGCTGAGATCCACCGTCTGGCGAGCGGTGGCTACGAGCAGCGGAGATCCACCGTCTGGCGAGCGGTGGCTACGAGCAGCTGAGATCCACCGTCTGGCGAGCGGTGGCTACGAGCGGATACTCAATCGTACAAAAGAGACTGGGCAAGCCGGCCTGCTGTGAAACGAAAAAACCCGGTTGGGGTCAGCAACCGGGTTCATTTGGTTTGTCGCTCGTAGCGGGAGAGAGATTACTCGCGAGGGCGGATAGCGCCTGTTAAGCCACTGTAGTCGACTCGATCGTCATTGTGCCAGAGTGGTTGACCCAACTCGACACGACGACGGAGGACTTCAATCTTCTCTTGCGATCCTGCTGGGGCATCAGTTGGCAGGAACTTTGCGTCCACAACGGGATCAAAATCCTCGTCGTGACCGTACTTGAGAATGGCTTCGAAAACGTTCTTGCAAAGATTGCTCATACGAAAGGGAACCCTATACGGAATGAATATCGGTAAGCGACCCCACGTCACCTCCCGAATTGGTCTGATTAAGGATTATTCGTACGCAAAGTCCAAAGTCAAGCAAAAATAAACGACATTTTCATACAGAATTTGC
>JBEICB010000418.1:0-1881 GCA_040373655.1 Pirellula sp.
GCTAATAGCTTTAGGGATTTACTGCAAAGAGAGTATTGTTACGAAGAGGGTTGCGCTCGGGGAGCCTTTCAAATCCTCGGAATTTCCGAGGATACGATTTAACAGAGAAGCCGAGGATTAACCCCCTCGGCTTTTTTCGTTGTTTTCCAAGGGTTTTGGCGATTCTCGTCCCGCCGGCAGCCAAACAGAGAGCGCTCTCATTTCGGCCAAAAATCGCATTTCCGCGACCGGACCGCGCAATTTCGTCTGCAACTCTCAAATTCTCTGTTTGACAGAGTAGTTCGGTTTAACAACGAGTCTCGATTCTATTGAACCTCCAAGACGTCGAAGTAGTCAATTTCCCTAGGGCGATCCAAGTTACCGAATGTTGCAAAATGAACCACAAAATGAACCTTTACCCGCTACAGACCTTCGCCCCCCCAAATGTAGAGTTCAAGCAGTTAGTTGAATCGCGAGCCTGGGATAAGATTGTTCAGCTTTTCGATTTAGTAATCGGCCAAGAAAAAGCACGACTTCTCTCCGAGTTCATTCGCTATCTGCTCGCGGAGGGCTATTTGATTTTGCGTTTTCGCGACCATGGACTTTCAACTGAACGAGATCAATTTGCGGCTTGGCTGGGCTCGTCAGCAGTTGGTTGCGTTCCGTGATCGACTGATGCCTCGACCGCAATCCGCCGTTGGTTGCTTTCCAACTCCAAGTAACAGTCGATGGAGTGATGTCGAGATTGAGTTCAAGGATGGAGAAACTGTTTCGGTAAGGATCTCAGACCAACGTGAGGTACTGTCGTTCACGCAACTTGGACTTTGTGATACTCGAAGTGGCAAACCGAGCAAACAGTGGGAATTGCTGCGCTCCTTCGCAGAAAATCACGGGGTGATGACATGGCAGTCGCCAGGCGCTTGCAGGCAGAATCGAAAGCGTCGTGAACTGCTCAATGATTCGCTTCGAAAGTTCTTCGATATCGAAGGAGATCCAATTGAGTTAACGGACGATAAGAAAGGGTGGCGTTGCGTCATTCGATTGAAGTCTGGTCGTGCATAACCAAAGTCATCGTCCATTGATTCGAGCATGGGGAATGCTTGACCTTAGCTGACTGAGTTCATCTATAGTGAACTTGGTTTCGTCCAACGTAATGTCCTTGAGTCGGCGGAGTCCAGCCAATTTCAATCTTGTGGACTCCGAGAAAGGCCCCAACAAACGGCTGCCTTACCATCACCCAAGTCGCGTACGAAGCCGAATTCTTTCAAATGTGGTGCCCCTCGTTCGCGGCTTTCGGATTTGCTAATTGACGTCTATTTTTGGGAAATTCCCAAAATCACTTGATCGATATTCTACAAAATTCTCTGTCGCAATTCCCCTGCGTTTTATTGGGATTGCTCCCGCCTCCACTGGGAATTTTCTTCTTTCCCAGGCCGTTTTGCGAATTTTCGCCAGTAGCGGACGACAGGTCTGATTCACATCAGGAAACAGCCCGCAAATGAGCGGGCGAGCCTCACAGGCTTTAACTCTCGGACCTGTCGCCTGTGGGGCCTCAATCAGGAGGTCCGTTCGTGTCAGACAACCATTCTATCAATCTCGCCGATGACAATTTCGTTCGCAGTGTCATCAATCGCCAGGTCGGAAAGCTAATCGCCAAGTCCGACTTTACGCACCAAGACCGTGGTGATCTGGTCCAAGAGGTTTACGTTCGGGCGACAAAGCGAGATTCCAATAAAAACGCACTTCTCGACAGTCCGATTTATCTCTCCGCACCCGGTCAGAACCAAGACTGAACGATTCAGGAAAGCATTTTAGCGACCAAGCCACCGCCCACCTCTCCAATTTTGATTTGGGTTTAGATGGTGCCGGGATCTATGACTTGTGAGGAAAACGCGAGGAATA
>JBEICB010000096.1:0-18416 GCA_040373655.1 Pirellula sp.
CACTACGAAAATAGCCAATGGTAGTTATGCCGATATCCACCGTCTGGCGAGCGGTGGCTACGTGCAATGCTCGGTCGGTGGCTACGTGCAATGCTCGGTCGGTGGCTACGTGCAATGCTCGGTCGGTGGCTACGTGCAAAGCTCGGTCGGTGGCGCCCACACATGGCAGCGCACTGTCTTGATCGAGATTTTACAGTCCTCTTCGGTTCTTTGCGTGAGCCAATTTACAGATTCGGAGCCGTTCCCCAGTAGACAAACATCCTTCCAATAAAAAAAGCCGTAATCCAGTTTCCTAGACTACGGCTCAAAACTTCAATTTGCCGTCATTACGACAAAACTAATTAGGGCTTCAGCTCTACGCTGGGCGATGTTTCGCTGCCGCCATCTGCAGCCCCACCACCACCCGAGCCAGCACTAGCTGGTTGAGTAGGTGGCAAGAATGAATCCGGCTTGGTTACCTTGGTCTCGGAACCACAACCAACGAAACAAAATGTACCCAACAAACATAGAGCAAACAGCTTCTTCATAATTACTCTTCCCAAGAGGTGATGTTGCCTTCAGCCATCGACGACAGATTGATCAAAATCGTCGGATCGATAGTTGTAGGAATGAAACGAACGGAACCGTCAGCCAAGGTGAAGTTCACCATCCCAGCATGCATACTGGAGAACATGTGCCAACGCTTTTGGTTTTGGTAACCGTAAACTGCTCGGTGCCATTCAGTCCATTGCGGACCTGCGTTCCAGGAAATTGACCACTGACGACCAGTCGCCTTCAATGCGTCATTGAACAAACCGGTAACTTCACCGAACAACAACGTGTTCGAGGTACCGTCGGTGATTCCGCCCATCTTGGTCTTGCTGTTGTTGAAGAACACGCCCTTCAACGGGTCGCGAGAAGCAATGCCAACGCCCAACTGTCCAGAAACACCGAGGTAGTTGGTACGACCAACACGGGTTGGCTCCAACCATCCGTACATCGTAGCTCCGGTTGGTGTAACAATTAACTCAGTACCAATAGCGTACACATTGCTATAAGCATCATCGCTTGGGCACAACAGCGTGGAAATACGGAACTGGTGATCGTCCCACAACGACTGGGTTGGATAAGTTCCATCAACCCAGCGGACGTATCGCCATCGCTCCGCAGTCGAGACTTGAGATGCAAGCATATCTTGGTTGAAAGATCGCTTTGCTTCCCACTGCTTGTAAACTTGGTCTGCTTCCATGTGTGGGAACAGATATACCAAGTGACCGATGAAGGTTCGGTTCGCAAAGTCAGCAGGGTTGTTGATGTTGGTGCTTCCAACATATCCCGGTGGGAATCGCTTCACAGCAGATTCGAAATTCATCGCAGCCAAACCAAGCTGCTTCATGTTGTTGCTGCACTGCATACGTCGTGCAGCTTCGCGAGCAGCTTGTACGGCTGGCAATAAAAGACCAACCAAAATACCAATGATCGCAATAACAACCAAAAGCTCCACGAGCGTGAAACCCTTGCGGTGAGCTACCACACGCTTAGTCATAGAAATACCCTCTACAAAAAAACGAAAAACAAAAACAAGAAAATGCGCTCGCAAACGAACCTGGAGGGATGCTCGTCCGCCATATTCACGCAACTTTAATCCACTATAAGGAGCGTGAAAAGGAAAAACTACGTAGAGTTAAGAAATTTGATCCAGGAATTCCGATCAAAGCGCATCTCTAGATAAGCCTAGCTAATCCCACGACTTGCTTTTGTCCGAATCGACGCCCATAAACACAAAAATCAGGCTAAATCACCTCCCGAGATTAGTCGAAGTCCCCCCTTCGTGCCCCTGAAAAATTTTCTAGCAATTTGATAAATTTTGTCCAAGAGGCCCTGATCGCTTCGACGAAAACCCGCATCGCGGCAGAAACTACTGCCTGTCGAAATAAGCTTCTCTTACCTCAGATTCCATTGTCGCCGTTTCTGATAAAGCCATTCGAAACCGATCTTGGCTAAGCGAATACAACAAACTCGACTCGGTTGTTCTTACCGTGGCATTTCGTGGCTGCCCAGAAAGCAATGCCATCTCGCCAAAGTAATCGCCAACACCTAACTTCGCCACTACTTCACGCGACATTCCCCTCTCGATGATCACCCCACCTTGCCGGATCAAATAAAAACGATCACCTACCCCCCCTTCTCGTATCACCTCCTGCCCCGCCTCGAAACTCTCAATCTGAAACTCATCCGCAACTCTCGCCAAAGTCCGAGGAGTCACACGCTCAAAAACAGGACATCGAGCTAACATCTGGCTTATTACCGCCGCTTCTTTCATCAAAGCGTCACTGCGTATCGATCCATCCACCAACGTCACAATCCTATCGGCCGCGTCGAGAATTCGATTGTCATGTGTTACTAATACAATCGTAGTGCCACGCTCTTTCGCCAAGCTTTGGAACAACTCTACGATCGTTCTGCCACTCTGCTCATCCAATGCCGCGGTTGGCTCGTCCGCTAAAACTAACCGAGGCTCGTGCGCCAAACCTCTTGCGATTGCGACTCTTTGTTTTTGCCCCCCAGACAATTGCTTGGGACGATGATTCATGCGATTCGCTAACCCCACCGCCTCGAGCATCGCCGCAGCACGCTCGTTGTGCTCCTTTACACTGGCATCCGGATAACAAAGCTCAAGTGCCATACGCACGTTCTGCAATGCCGTTAAAGACTCAAACAAGTTGTGCGATTGAAAAATAAATCCTACCTGCCTGCGAAATCTCTCCATCCCCCTAGCGCTCGCGCCCGACAATCGTTCACCCAGAACCTCCAGTTCCCCTTCTTGAACACTCCGAAGCCCGCCCAATAACGTTAGCAACGTCGTTTTCCCCGATCCACTCGGACCGGTCATGATCAAGATCTCTCCCGGATAAACTGTCAAATCGTTACCAAATAACACCTGCTTGCGCAACTCGCCAACGCCAAAATAATGGCTCAAGCCTCTGACACGTATCGATGGCACCTCACCCTGAGATATCCTCGCCCGCATCGCCGGATCAAACTGCGTCGCTCGCTCACTCGCCCCTGATTTCATCACGCTGAATTACCTACCCGAACCATACCTTCGACACCCCTTCTCTAAAAGCTACGCTACAATCTAAGATCTTCCGATCTACGAGCTAACGCAACAGCTCACGTACACAATAATCCCAGGTGGTCAGGTCAAACTCCAAATCACCGTCAATTTCAACTTTTCCTTGCCACCGATTCCATCGCGCACAGTGACTCCCATCGGCATCATAACCGATTCCATCGATTCGTTCTTCCGGAACGCATTGTTTCTACACGCGCCTATGCTCAGGACGCTTGCTGCTAGTCTCATTCTAACTGCTTTGCCCCTCATCCTGCCTACCGACATCACTCTGCCCCCACATGCCTCTCTGATCGGTATTGCAACCGCCCAAACCCCGAAAAGCACACAACCCCTAAAATCGGACTCTTCGCCAGTTGTATCTCAAGGGAAGCTGCAACCTGCCTCAGGCATCCTAAAGCTGTCATCAATTCCAGGAGAGAAAATACTAAGAATACACGTCGCCCCAGGTGATGTCGTTCCAGAGAACGCCCCGCTCGCCACTCTTGAAAGCTCGTTGCTCAAACAACTGGAACTTGAAATCGCTGAACTAAAATTAGCTGATTCACAGTCCCTGCACAACGCAAATCTGCGACAAGCTCAATCTGCTATTGAATCCGCAGTCTCCAAACGACAAGCAGCCACACTCCAAAAGAATCAAGCCCTCGCAGCACAGTCCGCTCTCGGCAAACAATCCGAAATCCTGCGATCTCTCGAAGACCAACTCCACTCCCTCGAATCACTTCACGAAAACCCTCGCTTACGCGGTGCTATCAGCTCCATCGAAATCGAAACGAAGCGTAATCAACTGCTCAAGACTCAATCTGATTTCGATCAAGCAACCCTTAGCGCAAACCAAGCTGTCGAGTCCGCTGAATTGGCCCTTGCTCAATCCGAACTATTGATCAAAAACTCGCAAGCTTCCCTCGATGAGCTTCATCAATCAACACTCTTCGCAACTCTTGAGAAACAAATCCAACTACTGCAACTCCAAGTAGACCTCGCAGTCCTTCGCGCACCGACCGCCGGGACCATTCTTCAGGTCTATGTCTCACCAGGAGAACGAGCAACCACTGCTCCCATCTTCGATTTCGCAAATCTCAATGAAATGGTATGCGTGGCAGAAGTCCACGAAGCTGACATCGCAAAAATTCAAATCGGACACACCGCACAACTGAAATCAGCTGCGCTATCGAAGCAATTGCGAGGGAAAGTTTCAAGGATCGATCGAGTTGTCGGTCCTCCACAAATGCGATCTCCCAACCCCCTCGCTCGATCCGACTTCCGATCAATCCCCGTCTGGATTACCATCCACCCCGACGACGCACCACTCGCCGCCGAACGAATTAATCTTCAAGTCGAAGTGGCAATCTCTGCGTTCGAATCCACGACACCAAACCCAGACCAGAACACATCCAGGTAACTCGATTCGGCTTACTGTGTGACTCTCCAATCCAGGCCTACCAATCCAGGCCTACCAATCCAGGCCTACCAATCCAGGCCTACCAATCCAGGCCTACCAATCCAGGCCTACTCCTTGCTACCCCCCTTGGACTTCTTTCCACCAGACGGTTTGCTCTCCGAAACCTTGGAATCCGAACTAGCCCCCGCTTTAGAAGAACTCTCCCCAGAAGACTCCGAATTGCCACCTCCAGAAGTCTTACTGTCCGCCGATGCCGACTTCTTGTAAGAGTCACTGCGATAATCGGTCTGGTAAAAACCAGACCCTTTGAACATCACCGCTGCTCCCGTTCCAATCAATCGTCGCAACTTCAACTTTTTGCACTCAGGACACTTCTTCTCCGGGTCGGCAGAAATCGATTGGAATAACTCAAATTGATGTCCGCAGGCGTCGCACTCGTAATCATAAGTTGGCATGACCACTCTCCTCCTCTAAAGTCTTTGTAAAACCCTACGCGTTGGCCGCGCCGGTGGAAACGACAACCATACTCGGCCGCACCACTCGGTCGTGCATCGCGTATCCGACGCTGTGCTCCAACATCACACTTCCCGCCGGGATTTCACTACTCGGCATCTGAGAAATGGCTTGATGCACATTCGGATCAAATGGCTGACCAACGCTCGGAATCTGTTTGCAATGATGCTTACTCAACACATTGACAAACTGTTGCTGAACCATCTTCACGCCAGCGATTAGGCCCTCGGCACTTCCTGCTGACTCCGCCGATGCAGATTCAATCGCACGATTCAAATTGTCTAACACGTCCAACAAGTCGGTGACCATGGGAACCGCTGCGTACTTGAGTTGTTGATCCACGTCGCGCATCATCCGACGGCGGAAATTCTCAAGCTCAGCTTGCGCCTTTAACTCTCGGCCTCGCAAGTCCGCCAATTGCTGCTCTAGTTCCTGGACCAAAGCCTCCGGACTCTCATCGCCCTCGTCAAGCCGTCCCTCTTCCTCTGAAAAGAATACGTCCTGCTCCAAAGCATCCCGATCCTCAGGACTTTTTCCACTCGTACCATCTGACGAACTACCCGTGGTCATACCCCCTCCAATACGATTGCGTAACTATGCTTTTCCACCGAAGAACCTGAACTCAAGGTCTGAAGCTCAAGCCCCCCAACTAATCTTTTGTACCCTGTAATTGAAAGTACTCCATGATCCGATCCATAAACCCTTTGCGTTCAGGTGTTATGTTCTTTTCATCAAGCTCGGCCAACTCCCGCAACAACTCCTGCTGCCGTTTACTGAGCTTCTTCGGTACTTCAATTAATGTCTGAACCAACAAATCCCCCTTCACCCCAGTATGCGGATCCGCAATTCCCTGACCACGCACCCGGAACACCGTTCCACTCTGAGTCCCAGCCCCAACATCTAATGACTTGCGCCCATCGAGCGTCGGAACCTCCACCGTCGCTCCCAATGCCGCTTGACTGAAAGAAATCGGAAACTGCAAAATCAAATCCTGGCCATCTCGCTTAAATATCGGATGCTGCTTGACGTGAATGTTGCAAAAAGCATCTCCGCTCGGTCCGCCGTCAGGACTCGGCTGCCCCTCGCCAGGTAAACGCACCCGCATCCCCTCATCAACCCCCGGAGGTATCTTGACCTCTAACTTCACCTCGTGCGGTCGCAGACCATGCCCGTCACATGTTCTACAAGGATTGCCAATCGTCTTACCACTACCCCGACAAATCGGGCAAGTCGTTTGAACCCGCAAGACACCGCTGGCTTGAACTACCTGTCCACGCCCCTGACACCTGCGACACGCTTCCGGTTGCGATCCCTCAGCCGCACCCGATCCACCACAAGTTTCGCAAGAAGCATGCCGGGTCAACGATACTGTCTTCGTTACCCCCTTGGCAGCCTCCTCTAAATCCAATGTCACATCGCACCGCAAATCCGCACCACGACGAACTCGCGATCTGCCCCGTCCACCACCACCTCCAAAGAAATCCTCAAAGATCGAACCACTAAACACATCCCCAAACGCTTCAAAAATGTCGGATACATCCCCAAATCCACCGCCTGAAGGCCCCTCAGCGCCCGCATGCCCAAAACGATCATACCGTGCCCGCTTCTGCGGATCCCCAAGAACTTCGTAAGCCTCCGCCGCCTCCTTGAACTTTCCAATCGCCTCCGTATCCCCCTGATTCGAATCAGGATGATATTTCAAAGCCATCTTGCGATAAGCCTTCGCGATCTCGTCCTGGGAAGCCGTCTTACTGACTCCGAGCACTTCGTACAAATCTCGCTTCGGTTGGGATGACACGTCGCAAACGTCTCCTGAACTTCCAGCCAAGTTCCAAAAAAAAAGGCCATTCGACATTCGAATGACCTAGTAACGCGAAAGGTGAGTCGAGCCCCCTCCGAGTCCACGAACCCCGGAGAACCTGCTTTAGGCCCCCCGGGTCTGCTATCTCCGAAAAGGTTTCACTGCACTACCCAATTGCGAAGTCCTGAAACTCCGAACTATCGGATAGATCCCTCGACCTTCCTCTTTTTCTTGTCATCCTTGTCGAGTGTTGTTACCAACGCTTCAGTAGTCAGCAATAACGAGGAAATGCTTGCCGCATTTGCCAACGCAGTACGCACGACTTTTACCGGATCGATGATGCCGGCCTTGAACATGTCCACGTACTCACCCTTGTTGGCGTCGTAACCCATATTCAACGGCTTTTGGCGTACCTCATCGGCCACAACACTGCCGTCAATCCCAGCATTATCTGCGATCTGACGCAATGGCGCTTCCAACGCTCGCAGAATAATTTCTGCTCCCGTCTTCTCGTCACCCGATAATCCGCTGGCAACCTTTGCAACCGTGTCCGTGCAGCGAACCAAAGCTACTCCACCACCAGGCAGAATACCTTCCTCAACAGCGGCACGCGTCGCATGCAAAGCATCTTCAACACGAGCTTTCTTCTGCTTCATGTCCGCTTCGGTCTCAGCACCAACACTGATGACCGCAACACCACCCGCGAGTTTCGCAAGACGCTCTTGGAACTTCTCCTTGTCGTACTCGCTGTCGGTCTGCTCAATTTGAGCACGAATCTGAGCAACTCGTTGATCAATTGACTTGCGATCTCCCGCGCCCTCGACGATTGTCGTGTTGTTCTTGTCAACAACAACTTTCTTAGCTCGGCCAAGATGCTCCAACGTGACCTTCTCAAGCTGTAACCCAAGGTCTTCGCTGATAAAAGTACCACCCGTCAGAACCGCGATATCGCCCAACATCGCCTTGCGTCGATCACCAAAGCCCGGCGCCTTCACCGCACATACGTTCAAAGTGCCTCGCAGCTTATTGACCACCAATAGCGTCAACGCTTCAGCATCGACATCTTCTGCAATAATCAACAATGGCTGACTCGATGTGCTGGCCTTCTCCAACAATGGAATCAAATCACGGATGTTGCTAATCTTCTTGTCGTAAAGCAAAACCAGCGCGTTCTCGAGCGTACAAGTCATGTCCGCTGGGGAATTGATAAAGTACGGAGAAACGTAACCCTTATCAAATTGCATCCCGTCGACATACTCAACCGTCGTATCCGCCGTTTTGCCCTCTTCAACCGTGATCACGCCATCCTTGCCAACACGCTCTAAAGACTGCGCCAACAAAGAGCCAATCGACATGTCGTTGTTCGCGGAGATTGCTCCAACGTTTGCCACTTCGTCCCGGTTGCTAACCGGTTTGGCCAACTCGTGCAATTTCGCGACCGCTGCTTCGACTGCCTTATCAATCCCACGACGAATCGCAGAAGGGTTGCTCCCCGCAACCACGTTGCGAAGCCCTTCTTTGAAAATCGACCGAGCCAAAACAGTTGCCGTAGTCGTACCGTCACCAGCTAAATCGCTAGTCTTCTGTGCGACTTCAACAACCAACTTCGCTCCCATATTCTCAAAGCGGTCTTCCAACTCGACTTCTTTCGCTACCGTCACACCGTCCTTCGTCACCGTAGGACCACCGAAACTCTTATCGATGATCACATTTCGGCCCGTCGGACCCATCGTCACGGCAACCGCATTCGCCAATTTCTCTACACCCGCGAGCATCCGCGCACGAGCCTGATCGTCAAACAATAGTTGCTTAGCCACGCTTCGCTGTTCCTTATTCTAAATGCAAAAGTGAGGATTCGATCTCGAAAGTACTAAGCCAACTTCGCGAGAACATCACTCTCGCGGAGAATCTTGTACTCAACACCGTCGACTTCGATTTCACTTCCGCCGTACTTGCCGAAAATGACCTCGTCTCCCACAGCGACACTCAAAGTCGCTCGAACGCCGTTGTCAAGCAACTTGCCAGGACCAACAGCAACAACCTTACCACGCTGCGGCTTCTCCTTCGCACTGTCAGGCAACACAATACCACCTGCTGTGGTCTGCTCTGCCTCTACCGGTTGAACTACGACGCGATCATCCAACGGACGAATGTTGACTTTTGCCATTTTGATACACCTTAACCTTTGATGGATATTGATTTGTTCTTTGGAAAACTAACGAAATGATTGCTTCCGCAATCGATGATGCGACCAATGAGCAAAAGCTCATTACATCATGCCGCCCATGCCACCCATTCCGCCCATGCCACCCATGCCGCCCATACCTCCCATGCCGTCATGGTCATGGTGATGGCCGCCACCTGCAGGCTCTTCTTCCTTTGGAATCTCAGCGACCAAGGACTCAGTGGTCAGCAACAAAGAAGCAACACTCGCCGCATTGCTCAAAGCAGTCTTGACCACCTTCGCTGGATCGATAATTCCAGCCTTGATCATGTCAACGTACTTGTCGGCGTTCGCGTCATATCCCTCGTTCTTGTCCTTCAATTGACGAACGCGATTGACAACAACTGCACCATCCAAGCCAGCGTTGTTCGCAATAGATCGCAAAGGATAATCGAGTACGTTGCGAATAATCTTCACACCGAACGCTTCATCCCCCTCGACCTTCAACTTGTTCAACGCACCTTCGCATCGCAACAAAGCTACACCGCCGCCAGGCACAATACCCTCCGCCAAAGCAGCTTGAGTCGCCGCCTTCGCATCGTCAATCAACGCCTTACGCTCCTTCATTTCCGTTTCCGTCGCAGCGCCCACATTGATCTGTGCGACACCACCAGCCAACTTGGCCAATCGCTCTTGCAACTTCTCGCGATCATAGTCGCTATCCGTGCTCTCGATCTCATTGCGAATCTGAACAACACGGCCTTCAATCTGATCTTTCTTACCAGCTCCACCGATAATCACGGTTTCTTCACTGGTAATGTGAATTCGCTTCGCTCGACCCAAGTCACTGAGCTTGACCGACTCAAGATCAATACCCAAATCCTTGAAGATCGCCTTGGCGTTCGTCAATGTTGCAATATCGCCCAACATCGCCTTACGACGATCGCCATATCCAGGCGCCTTGACGGCCGCAACACTCAAGATGCCACGCATCTTGTTGATTACCAAAGTCGCCAAAGCGTCCCCGTCAATATCCTCTGCAATAATCAGCAACGGCTTCTTCGCCTTGCTAATCGCCTCAAGGATCGGGATCAACTTCTTGTTGTTGCTGATCTTCTCTTCATGGATGAGGATGTAGCAATCCTCAAGCTCTACAGTCACCTCGTCTTGGTTGGTGACAAAGTGCGGAGACAAATAACCGCGATCGAACTGCATCCCCTCAACAACTTCTACAGTCGTCTCGCTTCCACGGCCTTCTTCAACGGCAATCACACCGTCTTTTCCAACCTTCAAGAATGCCTCCGCCAAAACATCGCCAATCGCTGGATCATTGTTGCCAGCAATCGTCGCTACCTGCTTGATCTCTTTCTTGCTCTTCGCGTCAATCGGCGTCGCCATCTTGGCAATCTCCGCATGAACCGCATCAACCGCCTTGGCAATCCCACGCGACAGAGACATCGGATCCGCACCCGCAGCAATCATCTTTAGCCCTTCGCGGAAAATTGCCTCCGCAAGAACCGTCGCAGTCGTCGTGCCATCACCAGCGACGTCATTTGTCTTGCTCGCTGCCTCTTTGACTAACTGAGCACCGAGGTTCTCAAACGGATCGTCCAATTCGATCTCTTCCGCAACCGTCACCCCGTCCTTGGTAATCCTCGGCGAACCCCACCCCTTGTCCAATACCGCATTACGACCCCGAGGTCCCAGCGTCGAGCGTACAGCCCTCGCTAACTTCGAAACACCCGCCAACAACGGCTGACGTGCCTCGTCATCAAAAACCATTTGCTTTGCCACGTTGAACTCCTTGAATGTTGTTATTCGGCCCGATTTGGCAGTCGAACTGAGTGATCCTCCTTTTGGAGCAATCCGCGTGCCAACCGAAATAAAATCATCACAAAGCGTTACCCGCAAAGGATTTACAACCGACACCATCCCCGAAAACCCAGCGATGACTGTCCAAAAAGGCAGACCGAACTCTAAGCCTCAACACTGTTCGAAACTCCACACCGCTCCACCCACCAAAGAGCTACAGCCAAACAAACCGCTGACATCACAAAAACCCAACCTATCTGCACCCAACCCGTCGGGTCCTCGGCGATCACCTGAGCGTCCCGCATCACCTTCCCATCACGGAAATCCATCCACCGAAACAAGATCGAACGCAACCGGTATGAAAAGATAAACTGGTTGATGACCGCCGGAATCCAACCCAAAAACCCCTCCACCAACAAGGCATATACAAACGCCAAAACCATTACCTTCTTCTGTCTCAGGACCCCCAAGAGCATGAACAGAGCTCCGTAAGCCACCGAAGACAGAACACATAAAACCACCATAGTCACCCACAGTCGTACTGGATCCTCCACTGGCAAAAAAGGTATCGCTAACGTCGAAACAGCAATCCCCGCACTCGCCGTCCACAATACCGCAACCAAATACTTACCTAACACCAACGATCGACGACCACCCTGACGAACCAGAGCATAAATCCAACTTTGGCTTTCAATCTCCGAAGAAACCACAGGAGATGCCAATAGCAACATTCCCAACATCGTCATGACTTGGGGGACCAAATAAAATAACATCATCGAATACACTAACGCCGCCTCGTCCCCTCCCGTAATCCTTCCTCGCGTCAACCATGCTACCGTTAGTAACAACACCAAAGGCACCGCTACCATCCCCAACCAAAGCAATCCTCTCCACAATGTGAAGCAACACGCCAACTCGTAACGGAACACTTCCTGCACCGCAGACACCCGTCGACGAAACCAAAAACCCCTCGCAATGTCTACCATTTTTATGCCTTGGTTTGATAAGCCCGCTCGCCGCGATGCCGCGATACAAGCAATCGGAACAACGTATTGATATCCCCATCACTTCCAACCACCCGATCGATCCTCGCCTTCCCTTCGCTTCCCCACTGCGCTAAAGCTTCATACAACTCCAAAGGCCGATCGACGGTTAATACCAACTCACTCTCTCTACTCGACCGATGCATTGCCCGAATCCATGGCTTGCATGCCAGTAACTCAGCAAGCTTGTCTCTTTCGTCGGTTTCCACAAGAATCTCTTGCGGTAAGTCCGCCAAAAGCCGGCGCAATTCGCCCGCAGTACCACTCGCTAATAACCTTCCACCAAAAATCAACATGAATGAATCCGTAACCCGCTCGACCTCATGCAGCACGTGACTCGCGAGCAACAAACTCTTCCCTGACTTCGCCCAGTCCACCAATAACTCAGTCATCTGCACTCGACCAATCGGATCCAATCCGTTAAACGGCTCGTCGAGAATCAACAACTCTGGATCATGAGCTATCGCCTGAGCCAACTTGCATCTCTGACGCATCCCCAAAGAAAAAGCATGAATCGGCTTGCTCCCAGCGTGTTGCAATCCTACCCGCTCAAGCACTTCATCGACCCTCTGCGAAATCGAACCACCGCTCCAGCCCGATAAAGCCAACTGCAATCTTATCCACTGCTTGGCCGTCACCCCTTGAACCAGCAAGTCCGTCGCTGGACATAAACCAATCCTTTCCATCACTCCATGCGATCGGCGAGGATCTTGGCCAAATACACGCAATGCCCCCAACGATGGTTTCAAGGCCCCAGTGAGCAAACCGATCAAGGTCGACTTACCAGCCCCATGCGGGCCAACCAAAGCATAAGCTCCCTTTGGCAACGTCAAATGCAAGTCATTTACTCCGATGACCGTGCCATACATCAGCGAGAGATTGGAGAACTCAAACAACGATTCGCTCATTTTTTTCCAACCTACACTTTCAATACTCGCGATACCCGCCAATAAGCCACGCCGTACCCTAACACCGATACAACTCCGGCTAGCACCCACGGGGACCAATCCCATTGATCACCCGGAAGCAATCCAAAAATCTGCTGCTGCATATAACCCAATGTTTCATACGGAGAAAACAACTTCCAGCGACTCCACTCCTGCATCTTGTCCATCCGCATTCGCGCCCGGCCCGGCCCCATCTGCACATCTGCCTCAGAAGCCAACCACAACACTCGATAGATAACCGACCCAAGAACCCAAAGGGCAAACCAAGCAAACCCAGCAAACCGACTCTCCTGCGTCACTGAAGAAAATGCTAAGGCAATTGCCGTTGTGGGGATCATCAGAACCAACGTTGCCAACAAAACTCGTAGCGGGATATCCCAAGTGTGGAAGAAAGCCGTTGAATCTGGTGATAGCACTAGCCCCACTCCGTAGATCGCTAATGCGGGGACCGCCGCCATCATAAACAACAAGAAAAAAACAACTAATGCCTTTCCAAAGATGTATTCGATCGCTGTCAACGGACGTGATAGGTAAAGCAAATAACCACGAGATCTCAAGTCATAACTGATAAGCCTAGGGGCGACTAATCCAACCACAACAATCATCCCAAACGCCTGGGGATACCTAAAAAGCATAAACAAGATGTACGACCAAAGGTAATGCCTGGCCACCTCCGGGTCTTGTGTTAATTGTTCAAGGTCGATTCCCATCCGCTCTGCATTCTCGCGTCCTTCACGAGATTGATTAATTCGAAGCAATGCGGTGGTTATTCCGCCCTGCTCAAAAGACTGCTCCATGACTGCTACAAACCCGCCGGCGATCAATGCAGGTATAATCGCAAACATCAAGACTCGCTTGAGCCAAGTTCCTTGCCAAACCAGATGGATGCCCGTACTTGCCAGCACTAAGGAACGCGTCCAACGCGGTGTTCGATCCCCCTCCCAACCTCGGTAACCTACGTCCAACAACGGCATCATTAAACCCTACAAAACTCTTTGAAAAACAATTTGCTGCAGAACTCCACTCAATCCGTTTCAGTACAGGATTCTCCACTGAATCATGATCTGCTAAACCATCACTAACCCTTAACCGCGTCCAAAAAAGCTTGTTCAAGTGAGTTCTTTGCGCGGTCCAATCGCTGCACTACGACTTCCGATTCGACGCTTGCAAGCCAAATCTGCCGGCCCAAAGCCTCACTGCTTCCAGCAACCAACAACTCACCATCCGTGACGACCTGAGTCTCTATACCACGTGTAGCAAGATTATCAGCTAACCTACTCGCACCTGCGACCACACTTACATGCAATCCTTCTTTACTCGGTCGCTGTAGTTGCTCGAGAGTATCATCCAAACGAATTCTGCCGCCAACAAGAATCACAACTCGATCACAAGTTTGTACGACATCGTGCAAGATGTGTGTGGAGAGCAAGATCGATTTTCCTTTTTCCCTTGCTAACGTGTTGATTCTGTCCAAGAACTGCTCGCGCTGAACGGGATCAAGTCCAGTAGTTGGCTCATCGAGAATGACCCATCGCGGATCATGGACTAAAGCTTGTGCGAACTTCAGCTTTTGGCGCATACCGGTGGAATAAGTTTCAACCTTGCGGTATCGTTCTTGGCCCAAATCACAATAGTCAGCCACTTCGTGTGAGCGTCGCAAAGCCTCACGTTTTCGCAGTCCGGAGAGCCTTGCCATCAACTGGATAGACTCTATTCCCTGCAAACCCTGAATATAACAATCGTCCTCCGGTAAATACCCTACCTGATCACGCAGTGCCCTGACTTGTGAAGGCCAGTCCAGATCAAGTATTTTCCCGCGCCCGCGATCAATCGCAACCAGCCCCAGTATCGACTTGATCAGGGTGCTCTTTCCAGAGCCATTCGGTCCCAAAAGTCCAACCACGCCAGCGGGAAGAGTCAATGAGACATCATGCAACACCTGTACGTTGCTGTAGCGTTTACAGACCGATTCAATTTCAAGAATCGGACGCCCGTTATCTCTCTCCACGTTGATCTCTTTCCTACCCGAAGGTGCTAACCCTTTCGAACAATTTTTTTGGCTTATCTCGAATTGGGCCGCCAATCCACCAACTGCAATTCTACTCGACGCATCCCCTGAAATTCGTTGATGTTTGGCCGAAAAGCCAAATCAAATAGTCCTCGATGAGTATTGATTTGCTCCGCCCAATCGGGTTGGGAGAATGCGACCGCCCTGAGAATCTGACCGTGCTGCTTGAAACGGACTCCCACGTGTCGCTCACCTTGGCCAAACAACTTCGCCGGCTCATGCAATTCCACGCCACTGGCAACAAAAATCGGTCGCGGATTCCCTGCACCGAAGGGGGCCATCTTCTCGATCAGACCTACGGTTCCGATACTCAACTCCTGAAAAGTCGCTTCCGCGTCGACAATTAGAGTTTGTTCCGGATCACGCTCCCCAAGCGTGCTGCGAACGTGGTCGCACAACGCTTCTCGAAACAGAGGTATCTTTCGATCCTCGATCCTAAGTCCAGCAGCCGCCGCATGTCCACCGCATCCGAGTAGATGCTCCTTACAAGCCTCCAAAGCGGCATGCAAATCGATAACACCTGCCGAACGTCCACTTCCAGTGGCCGGTTTCTGACCGTTTGGATCACTCGATATGATCACAACTGGTCGATGAAAACGATCTGCAATCCGACTTGCAACAATGCCGATGACACCGAGATGCCAACCCGGGGAGTGCAAAACTAAAGCCGGCTCAGGGGATGCTTCTAGCTGTTCCTTCGCCATCTTGTTGGCTGCCAAAGTAATACTACGTTCGATCGATTCACGGTCGGAATTCAAACGATCAAGATATTGCGATAGCACAACAGCTCTCTCGCGGTCTTTAGTTGTCAATAACTCAACCCCAAGCTGTGCTTGGCCTAATCGTCCGGCAGCATTTAATCGAGGCGCAATGGTAAACGCGATGTCTTCTGCTTGGTAAGCCGTTTTTGTATCAAGCTTTGTCAGCTTAAGAAGTTCCTGCAAGCCGATGGGCGCATATTTCCCGAGTAATTGCAGGGCAGTTCGCACAAGAATCCGATTTTCATCGACTAATGGAACCACATCAGCGACCGTTCCAATGGCTGCAATCGTCATTGCCTGAAGAAGTGCATCACGGTGTTGATCGCTGACTTTGCGAGCGCCGGCTTGAATCTGACACAGCCGCCAAGCGATCTTGAAAGCAACACCAGCTCCGCATAGGCCTGCGAAAGGATAAGGAGCATTTGGTAGATTGGGATGCACGATCGCGATTGCGTCAGGCAGTACCGAGCTTGGGGTGTGGTGATCGGTGACAATCAGGTCCATTCCAAGTTCGCGACAGAGTGTTGCTTCGGCAAGTGACCCGATTCCGCAATCAACAGAAACAATTAATCTCCGCCCCAATTGATGCAAGCGTCGAAGAGAATCACAACTCAATCCGTAACTATCTTCCAAGCGATTGGGGACAAAGTAATTGACCTCAGCACCGAACATTTCCAAACAGGAGGTAAGGATAGCAGTTGCGCACATTCCATCGGCATCGTAATCACCATAGACCGTGATCGGCTCACGATCTCGGATCGCTTGAAGAATCCGGTCGCAAGCCTGATCAACGCCGGGCAAGAGCTGAGGGTCGCGCAAGTCCGCGAACTTCGCCTCCAGGAATAATTTGGCTGAATCCCTTTGGTTAATTCCGCGAGCGAGCAGCAATTGGGATACGACCGGGTCAATTTGCAGTTCTTCGGCGAAGGAAAGGAAGCTACCGGCATCATGACTTCTGAAAACCCATCGTTTGCCCATATTCCCCTAACTCCTTGCACTTCGCCCACGACATGACTTCCGGATGACGTTACTGAATCGCAAACCGAGTGCAGTGACTCATAAAGATACCTCATGAGCCCGGTGAGGGGAACTGCATAGACGTGCAAGACGAATTGCTTTCATGGATCCGAGGGTAATCTAGGAAGTCGGTATTCCCCAAGCGAAAGGGTCTTCTGGGTCAGCGACGAGTACAAGATCAGCATTGATGAAAGCACGAGCAGAGATTGATGGAGAGATGAGACCTTTTTCTTTATCCAGCCAAGTGTATCGTCCTTGAAAGACACTGCCGATATAGCTCTCTTGATACCAGATGGTCTCTGGCTCAAGCTTTCCGTCTGCTGCCAGGCAAGCGAGTTTGGCGCTAGTTCCTGTTCCGCAAGGGCTTCGGTCGTACTGGCCTCCGGGGCAAAGCACAAAGGAACGCGAGTTATGTTTTTTGTCGAGGGGGGCGCCAAAGAGTTCGACGTGATCCACATCGGGGTGAGTGTGTCGAATGGCATCCATGATTTGAGTAGAAATTCCGATCAAACTGATAGCGGGTAATGACATCCAATTAGTGAAAGTCACATCGACCAACGCGAAGGTGTTGCCTCCGTAAGCGACATCGCAGGCAAGTTTTGTTCCGCAAGGGAGTTCGATCGGCACTCCTTTAGAAATACGGTAGCTTGGTACATTTTGCAGGGTGACTGAGCGATCAGGGTGAAGGGTTGCGATGACATTACCGACGCAGGTTTCAAAAATGTGATCACCTGTTTCAAGTTTACCGAGGAAACGAAGTGTCTCGACAACACCGATAGTGCCATGTCCGCACATGCCTAGGTAACCGACATTATTGAAGAAAATGATACCAGCCGTGTTATTTGGATTTTGTGGAGGGACGAGAATTGCGCCGACCATCACTTCGGAACCGCGCGGTTCGTTAAGTAAAGCGGTCCTAAGGTAGTCAAATTGCGTACGCATAGTGTTCAATCGATCAGCAACAGACGAAGAGTTTCCATGGCGGAAAGTGGGATTTGCTACTGGAGATTGGCGGGAGGGAGGATGGTTGGATTGGGAACTCAGAAAATCCTCGTCGAGGGGGGTACCAGAAACGATGGTACGTGTTGGTTCTCCTCCAGTGTGGCTATCCAGAACTCGCACGTGCATGAATTGTCCCTCGCTCAAATTACGATGTATAAGCAAAAGCAAATACTTATTAGAAATATGCCGAAGTCAAACATACCAGCGGAGTAACGATTCCACCAATAGGAAGAGTCGTCGAATCGCGGTTAACTTTGTCGAACGGATGGCTCCACCAACTGAAGACGGGAACTCACATCCCGTTGAATTTATCATGGCATGCTTTGCGGTTGGTAGCAGCTTTTAAATCATCCAACAATCCCTTTCGGCCAACAACAAGTTTTACCGTAGCGAGAGCAACGAATCTGGGCTGCGTTTTCCATTCGCCGGCATCACCTTTAGGGGTGTCGTTTTCGACCAAGTCGATAACTAGATCTCGGAATTGTTTATTTCATCGTCGCTAGCGGTTCCGCTTGGGCCAAGCCATTTAGATAAATGCTAAAGGGTACTTAAGAAGCCGGATTATTGATTGTGAATCGTGCAAGTGGTCGAGTCGTACTCTTTGCAACTACCGGCATTCCCCGAAACAGTTTCCTTGCTTAAACGAGCGAACCCATACATTGCTAGCATTCCTCATCCCAAACAGGGGACAGTCCCCGCACCTATCATCCATTTGCTAGCATTCCCCAGTCTCTTCCCGGGGACAGTCCCTGCACCACATCACGCTTTGCTAGC
>JBEICB010000393.1:0-2385 GCA_040373655.1 Pirellula sp.
GGTACTCGATATTTTCCGGAGCAGATTACTCGTGAAATCAAACTGAGCTTCGTCGCCGATGATCCAATCAGCAGAGGCGTTCCCTGTAAGAACATCCGAACCTACACCTCCAATGAGAACGCTGAATCCTCCCATATTGGTTAGTGTGTCTGTCGCGCCCGAGCCTGACGTGGTTGTCGTCAGCGAAGATAAAACCCGCGTCGTTGTATTATAGTTCGTCGTAACCGTGTCTCCGAATAGCAGAATCGGATTGGTGTAGGAACTCGTCGATATATTGTTTCTTAGCGTATCACTTCCAAGATAACCTTCGACGACAGTGACACCTTGGGTAGTCGCACCAGATTCAAGAGTGATTGTATCATTCTGATTGTTGCCCCGTATCACTGTCAAAGGTGCAACCAACGCAGCATTCAAAGAAATGGTTGCGCCAGCAGCATCGCTATCGCCGTAGTCAGCTAAAATCTCAATCAAATTAAAAGCAGTGACTGCTGAACCGGTAAGGAAACTGATGTTGTCACCCGCTTGAAACCGAACTTTACCAGCTTGGGATGCAACCGAAACATTACCACCCAAAGTGATGTCATCGCCTGTCCCAACACTTTCGGTAGCAATAAAAGTTAAGTCCCCAATCGCAACGATATTCTCCGTGATACTCAATGGACTCTGAGCTTTGATAACAGCATTTCCGCCGAATTCGATTCCATTGGATCCGCCGGTAACCACCCCGCCAATTATCAGAAGTCCTGAGTTGGTGATGTAATTGTCTCCAGAGTTCGTCTTACCTTCCAAATACTTCATTTGAGTGATTAGGGGTGCGGAGGCCGTTCCTAATCCGTTGGCTGCAAAAAGGTGAACTTTATCGGAGTCAATATTCCAAGTAGATGATCCAATCCGACCATCGAAAATCGCGCCAGACAGTGCAGCGACAAACCCAAACGCCTCATCCTGTGTTGAAATTGTATTGAGATACAAGTCGCCGAGTGTTTCGATAATGTAGGTGTTTCCATAAACGCTTGTTGTTGTCAAACTGCCAGAAGCAGCACTGTAGCGAGAATTAATATCGAGCTCATCCCCAGCAATCCCGAGTCTACCAAAGAGTGATTCCAAGCTTATCGAATTGCCGAGAATATTAGCAGATGCTAGATTCGTATCGAGTATCGACAGATGAGTTCGTAATGACACATCCCCCGAATTTGACTGAACGATCCCTACGTGGCTATCTCCGATGGCCTCCCAAAGATAAATACTACCACTTGCTATCGCATCCAGTACACCGACATCGGATTGATCGATATCGAGGAAATCTCCAGGCTCACCGATTGCTCCACCATTCGCAGTCAAGCGAATACCATCGCCAGCTTTCAGGTCTACCAGATCGTTACCCGCGTTGTCGAAAATCGACCCAGCGGATGTTGCAAGTTCAATAGAGCCAGACTGACTAAAAAATGTATCGACCAGCATGTCCCCAGAAGTCTCAGAGATACTAATCGTATTCAAGGCTCGCCCAGCGATAGAGGCTCCAGCAAGGAGATTTACCCGAAGCGGACTGGCCGTGCTGCCCACTCCTCCCGATGCTGATTCGAACACGGCATCGTCTGCTACCACCATCGCACTAAGCGTGCCCGAACTATTGAAAATACCCTCGCCGGTTTTCACAGCCAAGATACCTTGCGTAGATATATTCTTGAGGAAGAAATCCTCTTCGGAACCGACGAAAACCGCCGTTGCAGCGGTAACCATCAACGTCCCGGTCGCGGACATATCCACATCATCACGCTGGGCGATATCGATGGCGCTGAGAGCCACTGACGATTCCGTTGGTTTCAATACAATCTGTGAGATGGTCGCAGCACGTCCAGTTTCGAAAATCAAAGTACCCTTCTGTTTGAGCCTCAGGGTCGTCGCGTTGACCGAGAGGATCTCCCAGAACGAATTGTCGGGCGTGGTATTTCGAGATTTACTTACCACTCGCAGAAATAAACCGGCTTGATATCCATCGGATATCCAACTACCTCCATCACTGCGGGTGATGGTATCTCCAGAGACCGAATCAGGCGAAAACGTAAAGTTGGAGGTCACCCTCTTGCCTGCCAGGTAAACCACGTCGGCACGCTCAGCAGATGCCAATGCCACACGTTCGTCGTTCGTTAGGTTTAAAGGACTTCTAGTTAAATCGATCGAGACAGGGGTTGCGTAAGATCCAACACCACCCGTGGGGGAATAAATCGTTACATCCTTACCGATGATGTTATTGTCTTCCAAGACCGTTTGGGTGTCGGTTACCTCAGCCATCAGTCCCGCACTGAATGAATAAAGTAATTCTTCCTCCTTCCAAATCTTGATGCTCGACGTCAACCCTTCAGATTCGCTTGCAGTTGGCGTGTA
>JBEICB010000163.1:0-10484 GCA_040373655.1 Pirellula sp.
GAGCTGAACTTTGTGTCGAACATCGATTTTTATTGACGAACATCCCACAGAAGCCAAGTGACCTCAAGATTCAGTTGCCTTCTTCCTTCAATTGGTTTTTAGAAACGGAAAACGGAGCACTACCCGTCGATGCCACTTTTGATCCGATGCGGCAGGAATGGCGCGTTCAACTCAACGCTTGGCGCGATTTACAAAATATTGAACTTAAATCATTGCTTGCTCGAGAGTTTCGCAAGTACCCACAAGATCGCTCCGCGACGGGGGCAAGAAGCGGAAGTTCCTGGAAACTAAGCCCTCCGAAGGTGATTGACTACTCTACAAGTCGCTGGACCATTGATCTCGAGGGAGGATTGTCGCTTGCGATTCCCACGGAGATTGCTCACATCCGATCTGAGATTTTGAACGGTGTTCGGTACGTAATCCAAGCAAGGGATTTAGGGCCGTTACCTCCAGAGCAAGCTAGTGCAAATGCAACGGGTACGACACGGGGGAACTACGCACCAATCAACGGATCCTCTATCGATCCAGTGCAGGTTGTGGACTTAGGCGCAAGTCGAGCATCATCAACTTTTATTCGCGAAGCAGACCTACACCTGGTTGTTGATTCATCTGGAAATCAGTCGCTGCTGATCGACGCGAACCTTCTGAGGATGGGAACAGAAAGTCAAGCACTGAAATGGAAAGTTCCCGAGGGCTGGCTTGGCGGCGGCGCTCAACTTATCGCGGGAAACAAGCCGACTCAGTCGCTAAGGATGGAATTCGATAGTGCTCAGAGACAAGTCACCGTGAATCTTCCCATGGGAGACGGATCGGAAAACGACCGATTGCGATTGCGACTACTCGGCCCGAACCTGAGCGCGAGAAAATTCGAGCAACGAGCGAGCGATCACGGACTATGGGATCTTAAAGAATTGCTTTCCGTTAACTGGTTTCCAACTCTGTTTCAGGAAGTGAAAATTAGTTGGCCCGAAGTTGATTTCTTATCGCCACAACCATTAAACCCTCGGAGGTTTTTAGTCTATCAGTCCGGGGCTCCGCTGAGTGTCGAACCTGACAATGAGAATCAAGATTCACGTAACTCAATTCTCCCTTTTGCAACTTGGTTCCGTAACGCTATAGACCCGTGGTTCCCGAGAGAATTTCGATGGAATGAAGAACTGGATTTGGCCGAAGCCGAGGGAAAGGGACTTTGGAACCGGATTGTTTGGGAATCGGCGTGGGATAGTACTGGAAATTCGCCAGTATTATCGAACAGGACTTGGCAGACTATTGCCATTTGGGCGGGGGTGCTGGCCGTGTTTTTCAGCGCTGGTTTGTTTCAGCGCTGGTCATGGCTGATTGTGGGACTAGCTGTTTTATTGGCGGTTAGCATACATTGGTTACCTCCGCCGTTTTTGGTTTTCTCCCAATTCGCAATTCTCGGGCTTGGGATTGGTGCTTTGTTGCAACGCACCAGTCGCCTCGCCTTGGAGTCAACGTTTCAAGTTTCCTCAAAGGGAACGGGCGAACGTTGGCGATCATGGAACGCGCCGGAGGACGAACCGCATAGCAGCGAAGAATTAGGAGCTCTATCGGTGGATAAAAATGGCAAAGATATTGGGAAATCATTGCCGGTCTTAATGTTATGGACCGCGTTGGGCGCCGGTTGCTTCAGCGGTAGTTACGGTCGCGTTGGACAAGCGCAAGACCTGTTCGCTGGTGGCCCCAAGGTGTTTGACGTTCTGATTCCAGTGGATGAAGAAGGTAAAGTAGCAGGGACGACGGTTTATGTACCGGTTGAGCTTCTCGAGTGGGCCGATCAACTGGACAAGCTTGAGCGTCAGCAACTCGGACTGTCCTCGGTTCTAACTTCCAAGCATTCGATTAAGTTGGATGGTCGCAGCGTTGGTTTTGCAATGGCTGATCCACTTATTACCAGCACTTACGAGATAGAAGTTGGAGAGTTGGCGATTGGAAAACCGATTCGCATTCCTTATCCGATAGATACGCTGAAGTTAGGTCGATTTACAGTAGATGGGTTGGAAGTACTGTCTGGGCGTTTGAGCCGCAATGATACCGACTTAACTTGGTTTCCCGAGCGAAGTGGGAAACGGGTTCTACAGCTGGAAGGAACAACCAGATTGGCGGCCCTCGATGGGAGCAATCGAGAAACTTCGGGACAGCGAGTTCCTGGGGGTTTGACGGACAAACAGAAAGGGGCTTGGTTGGTAGACCTACCTATACTTCCCGCCTGCAATGCCGTTCTTGATCTTGAAACGGACGGCAACTGGGCTTCGGAAGTCGACGCGTTTGGACGTTCGATCAATCCATCTGTTGGAAAGACCATCGTACAATTGGGGAATAAGAGTCGGTTGCGGGTCGAACTACAGATGCAACCAGCTTTAGGTAATCGTAGCACACCATTAGCCATGCCCGGAGAACTGACTTCAACCGCTTCTGACCAACCTACGATGAATACCGAATTGCTGATTGATCGCGAACAGTTGCTCGCGAGAACAGTGGTAGATTTCCCGAGAGGTAGCCAGTTAGGTAATGAAATTGAAATTGAAGCGGATACGCAGTGGTCGCCAATAGGGTCACAATGGGGTGACGCTCAACTCATTGAGATCAAAACGGGAAGTACGCTAGATCGAAATCGTTTTGTACTGCGGTGGAGAGCAAACGATGAAGAATCAAATCGGAATGCTGAGGGGGGAAATCGACGATCGATCACTACGACCTGGATCCCCGTTGGAGATTCTCCGCTTCGAAGTGTTTTGTTTGCCGAGTGTAGAGATCGTCGAGTGCGACAGGGAACGTTACGATATTCGCGCGCTGCTGGGTCTCTATGGAGCCTCGACAGCATCAGTAGCTGGATACCTGCGATCAACGCTAAGGACCGATTGGATTGGCCGGAGTTGCGGGAGTTTCCGTTAACGACCAATCTTCGAATTCCGATCAACAGTGGTTTTGGTGTGTTAAGGAGGCAAGCTCTAATACGCGACAAGAACCTCACAGTGGATTCTTCGCTGCATTTCGGTCAGCGCCTTGGGACTGCCGTTTGGCGGGTTCGGGCGCGGGGGCCGATTGGAAATCACGATGCATTGCTTTTCTCGCTACCTGCTCCCATGCGTGTTGAGCAGGTGTCCGGATCGAATGGTCCTTTGGAATTTAAATCGTGGAGCCAGGGTGAAGTGAACTACACCCAAGTCTTTATTGATCGATTATCCGAAAGTACAAGCGATTTTCGGATCACTGGGGCATACCCGTTGCAAGATCATCCCGAGAATCCTCCTTTGATTGTAATGCCGGAATTGACAATGATCGGTTGGGCTACTGATGAGGGTAAACTCGCGATCACGGCAGATCCACAGTGGAAGCTTCGGATCCCCGGAGAAGATGCTTCCGAATCCGTGTTAGTTGGAAGAGGGGTTCAGCAAAACCTTTGGACTGGTTTATTGGCTGAGTCTGCATTGCGTTCCTTGAGCCTTCAGTCAATCGAGAAACGATGGGACGGTGCATTGGTATTGCAATCCAAATCGGAGTTCGATGAGAACGGTGAGGTTTATTGGATCACGCGGGTTAACGGGGTTCGTAAGTCATCCTCGTCGGATTTCTGGAATGCCGTAGAATTATCGCTACCTAAAGAGTTTGGGATGGAACTTGAAAGTTCAAATCCTTATCGGGAACTGTCGTCCTTGCAATGGGATCAATGGGTAGTTCGTGTGGAAGCTACACCTGAAGCAATCGCTTCGGATTCTGAGGTTCCGTCCGGTGGGGATTACGTAGTGGATTTCTCGTTCGATATGCGTAAGGACTCAACGCAGGACCCTCTGCAGTTTTTTGAAAGTTATCTCTCGCGATTCACAGTTGAAGGGCAATCGGTACCGGTTTGGATCTTGCGTTCCCTGGGAGAGTCACAACGGGGCAATAATGAACAATCAGAAGAAACCGTTAGCGATGCTACCAATTCGAACTCTGTGGTCTTAGGGGCGACATCACAAGCACCCGCAGATCCGCTGCTGAGAGATTTCGTATTCAAGACGTTCGGATTACAACCGTCGACACATCAGCTTGTTGCAGCAAATGCAACTAGGACACCAGAGGTTCTGGATTTAAAACAATCAGCGAAGGGGATGCGATGTTTATTGGCGAATCATCATCGCGATAACGGGACGGTTTACAGCGAGTTTTGGCTTCTGCAGGATTCCGGGCAAGTAATGCGTTCGGGCATCCGCTTTCATTTACCCAGCGAAGCGCAGTGTCTTTGGGTTTGTATCAATGGACGGAGCGTAGCGTTTAATCAACAGGAAACGACTTTGCGAATTGATATTCCAAATCCGAGCGAAGCTCACTACGTTGAACTATGGATAAAGGACGATATCTCGCCCAGGCTAGGCATACCGTTGGTGATTTATGAGCAAGGAATCGACTACCAGAGTCTTGTTCCTGAACGTGGCGAAGGCAAAGATCTCGAAGGAAATCCGGTTACTGATTTTGACGTTCTTGCGAAACAAGAGGCGATTTCCCAGGTGCTGGGCGTTTGGAAGAAGTGGCTTACCTTACCCTCAGTGGCGGGGCGTTCAGATGGCATGTACGAAGTCGCGGCACATCGTGCAGTAAGATTGCTTGATGAGTCATTGAAGTTCGCCACGAGTGGAATGGAACGAAGTGATGCAATCGATTTCGCAGAATGGGGTGGATTGCTCAAGCCGCTGCTTGCTCCTAGTAATCCCTTTCATATAAAAGATTTGGATGGAACTTCGAGAGTTTTAGGTGTTGGTGCCCCTCTACGAGTAACTCCCGCTACATACGCGATTGGGAGAAACGAGCGAGCGGACAAGCAGAAGCTTGACAGTGACGCGTGGGCTGGCTTTGTATTCAGCAAGTTACCCGGCTGGTTAAGGTTTCTCGTGCCACTGATTCTATGCATCGCATACTTGCTTGTTTATGGAATGAACTTTCGACTACTTCAGCAACACCCTTGGTGGGAACTGTTGCTGCTCGGAGCCGGCTGGTTTGCTTGGACCGGTAGCATCGGGTTGCTTTTGATCTTCGCGTTTTTCGCAACCGTGCTCGTTTGCGATACTTATTGGCTTGTTAGCGTGCGGTCTCGACAAAGCGCGCTTCGCGGACCACGGTAACTTTGATTTCGCCTGGATAAGTTAGTTGTTCCTCGAAAGCCTTAGCGATATCGCGGCAGACCTTTGCAGCCATGGCGTCATCAGTATCTTTTGAGCTGACAATTACCCTCAGTTCGCGGCCTGCTTGTATCGCGAATGCCTGTTCGACTCCTTGGAATCCCTTTGCGATCGTCTCGAGTTCTTCCATCCGCTTTACGTACCGCTCGAGAGACTCTCGACGTGCCCCGGGGCGCGACGCACTACAAGCGTCTGTGGTTGCGACCAGGAGGGTGTATGGATATTCGGTAGTTAGCAAATCGTGATGCCCTAACGCTGCGTGCACGACATGTTCATTTTCACCGCTTCGTTTGAGCAAGTCGGCGCCGATTTTCGGGTGTCCGCCTTCGAGTTCATGGTCAGCGGCTTTTCCAATGTCGTGCAACAATCCGCAGCGACGTGCCAAGTTTCCGTTGAGTCCGATCATTTCCGCCATAAGTCCGGACAGGAAAGCGACTTCGATTGAATGGCGTAAAACGTTTTGCGAGTAGCTAGTGCGGAAATGAAGCCTGCCCAGCATTTCGATTACACGTTCGTGGAAACCTTGAAGATTCACTTCTTGGGCCGCCTCTTCACCCTTACGGCGAATAAAGGCATCCATTTCTTTCTCTGTCGCGGCCACGATCTCTTCGATGCGCGTTGGGTGAATTCGTCCATCTGCTACCAATTTCGCCATCGATTGACGCGCTACTTCCCGTCGAACCGGATCAAAACCGCTCACAATGACCACACCTGGGGTGTCGTCGATGATCAAGTCACATCCCGAAGATTTTTCGAATGCTCTAATGTTTCGTCCTTCCCTTCCTATGATGCGTCCCTTCATGTCATCGTTAGGGATATCGATAGTGGATGTAGTACTTTCCGAGGTTTGAGCGGAAGCATAGCGTTGCATGGCCGTCAGAAGAATGTCTTGGGCTTTCTGTTGAGCGATTTCACTGACCTTCTTCTCATGCTTCAAAATGACGGACCCTAATTCGCCCTGCAGTTCTTTTTCCATGAGGGTCATCAATTGCTCTTTAGCTTCCTCTTTGGAAAGTCCGGTGACGCGCTGCAAATCGGACTGAGCCTGAGTGATGAGCTTGTTGTACTGGTCGGACTTCTTGGAGAGATCCTCAAGCTTCTCGGAGAGCTTCCGCTGATTGGATTCAACGAATCGTTCTTGTTTCTTCAAATCTTCTGCAGCTTGTTTTACCGACTGTTCTTTTTGTGATAGTTGTGATTCTCGGTCACGGACTTCGTCGCGCTGCTTCTTGAGATCCTGCTCGAACTGCGATTGAAGTTGTAGCATTTTTTCTTTTTGCTCAAGCTCCGATTTCTTGACCAAATTTTCGGCATCGAGTTTGGCTTGTTCCAAGAGCCTGACGGACTGTGTGCGGGCGTCTTGCCCGAGCATTTTTTGAACAATGGCGGTAACAACGGCACCGGCTACCAAGCCTGCGATGCCCATAAGCAGTCCGGTTGTACCAAAAGTCGTGGCTGTTTCCGCGAACAATGGAGCGGGCAACAACATCGGGACAGTACGATCTGCAACCGTCCAGCAGATGCGTGTTGCATCAGGAAACAAACAAAACACGGGGGACAATCCGAAGGCAAAGAGGCCTTGATTCGGTTTTCCGAATAGAGAGAGGTTGTATCGGTTCACGCGAGGATTTCTTTCTTATGGGTAAACGAAAAACGCCGCTTTTGTAAGCTACGCTCCGTTTCCATCACTTGAATAATCGACACGTACCGGTACTTAGACCTGTGTACTTATGCAGTCCGAGCACCTGTCAAGGGCCGACCGCTACCGGCGCATTGCGGACCGGTCGCCATCATGCCACTGAGATGCAGGTGAGCGCCGTCAATTCGCGTTCGCATGTGCTCTGCGTAGCCGTCCGATCCTGCTCTATACGATAGCACCGTGTTAAATTGCCGATTCGCCGTCGTGGCGTCGACAAGGTGCGGCAGCGCAAGACCAAGGGGCCGATCGTGAGAATGCACGGAAGAGTCTGAGACTCCCGAAGCAGGCTCAGAGATTCGCGGAAGCAACATCAAACCTCGCCCAGATGGTGGGCCATAAGCCAACCACAAGATCCCGGACAATACCAGGAAAGCGAGAACGAGTGCAAATACGAACAGTGTCATAGGTCAATCATCAAGCGATGGAAAATTGAGGGTGGCGACGAACGGATAACGTGGCCGTCCACCCCCTGCTTGCACCAAATTCTAACAGATCGCCCCAAGCGTTGAAACAACGTTTCCGTGGTTTTGTTCCACAGGAATCCTCTGCGACGCCGGTGCAATCGGTAGATCCCTCTAAGTTTGCTCGAAAGTAAGTTGTTCGAACAATAAAGATTTACTGACACTTACCAAGGTTTACGGGGCGGACAGGGCAGAAGGCTGGAAGAAAACCGGTCGCTGTACCACCATACTAGGCGTTCTACCCTGCTATACTGTTTAAATATGTAGGAATTCCAAGACGTAGGAATTCCAAGCCCAGCGATGATTCGTCATCCCTCGACGATGGTTTGTTTCGCCTTTCGGCTTCTTTGGTGCTTATGTTTAGCAACTTCCAAATTGGTTTTCAGTACCCATGGATCTTGCTACTGTTGCTCGTTATCCCTTGGATCTGGTGGTCAAGCAGGTTTTCGTTGGCAGGGCTAGGTCCCGCTCGCCGATGGATCGCCTTGATTTTGCGCAGTCTTGTGCTGTTAATGGTGATTCTAGCGCTTGCAGGGATTCAGTGGATCTGGATCAGCGATCGCCAGACTGTGATCTTTCTCCTCGATCAAAGCGACTCAATCCCATTGCCTAAGAGGCAGTTGATGTTGCGTTATGCAATTGAGAGTGTGAAAAAGCATCGGCGAGAAAATCGTTTGGATCGCGCAGGACTGATCCTGTTCGGGCGAGAGGCTTCGATCGAAATCCCACCACTCGATGAAAATCTGCCTCCACTTTCAAAACCTGAAAGTAATTTTGGCAAGGCCGACGCCACAAATCTCGAAGGCGCGCTCAAACTCGCTGCAGCTACCTTTCTCGAAGATTCGGCAAAACGTATTGTTGTACTCACTGACGGAAATCAAACACTCGGATCCGCCGAAACGGCCGCTAAACGGCTTTCAGAATCCGGCATCGGGATCGATGTAATTCCTGTTCGGCTCGATTCGAACTCCGAGGTGCTTGTAGAGAAAATCGACATCCCTGGCTTTGTTCGCCAAGGTCAAACAGTAGATGCACGGGTGGTGATCAATCGTTTCCAAGCAACCGAGCAGTCGTCCAAGGAGATCTCAGGGCGATTGCGAGTTGTCCGACGGATCGGCAATCAATCAGAAGTTCTTGCTGATGCACCTTATACGCTAGATCGCGAGGTCAACGTTGTACCGATCCCTCATAAGATCGAACAGACTGCCGGTTACACCTACGAGGCAGAGTTTATCGCTGATAATCAACAGGAAGATACGATACCTCAAAACAATCGAGCGACCGCATTTACTTATGCGAGAGGTAAGGCTCGCGTAATGCTGATTGAAGATGCGAATAACATCGGTAATTACGACGAGCTTATCGAGGCCCTAGCCCGAAACGATATCGAAGTGGACGTGCGCAATACCTCGAACCTTTTTTCGAGCCTAGTGGAACTTCAGAGTTACGACTCGGTCATCCTCGCTGGAGTACCTCGTACGAGCGGTGAATCTATGGATCAGCTCGCTTCCATCACTGAAGAACAAGTTGAAATGATGGTGAAAACCTCCCAGCAATTCGGAATGGGGATTTTGATGTTAGGTGGTCCCGAGGCTTTTGGTGCCGGAGGATGGACCAACACGAAACTTGAAGAAGCGATGCCGGTGAATTTCTCCGTCAAAAATCCAAAGCTCAATGCCGTTGGCGCTTTAGCGATGGTTATGCATGCTTCGGAAATGGCTGAGGGGAACCATTGGCAGAAGGTCATTGGGAAATCAGCTCTCGAAGCACTTGGGCCAGAGGACTACTGCGGCGTAATTCAATACGACATGACAATGGACAGTTGGCTCTGGGGGAGTCCTAATCAAGGATTGATCAAAGTCCGTGGGAACAAAAATATGATGCGCTCGCGTCTGTCCCGAATGGTCCCCGGCGATATGCCTGATTTTGACTCTTCTCTAAAACTGGCTATTACTTCGCTAGCAACAGTACCCGCTGCGATCAAACATATGATCGTGATCAGCGATGGTGATCCAACCCCTGCATCCCCATCGGTACTGGGGAGCTTCACCAAAAACAAAGTGAAAATTTCAACGGTTGCGGTCGGGGCACACGGGTCGGTAGGAACGAACGAACTCAAGCGGATTGCGACAGTAACCGGCGGAAACTACTACATCGTAAATAATTCGTCAGCCTTACCCAAAATTTTTATGCGTGAAGCAAGGCGAGTCACTCGTCCGCTCGTCTTTGAACCCGTCGGCGGCGTACCCCCGATTCTCCAGTTACCTAATCATGAAATCCTATCTGGAATTCCAGATGAATTGCCTAACCTCAGAGGGTTCGTACTCACGGAGAAAAAAGATAGTCCGCTGGTAGAGGTCCCACTGCTTGCGGCAAAGCCTGACGATCCACAGAACGCGTCTCTCCTAGCGACTTGGAACTATGGATTAGGCCGTACGGCAGTATTCACAAGTGATGGTGGAAAGCGTTGGGCAGGTGATTGGATCGGATCTCCGTACTACGATCAGTTTTTTTCCCAATTGGTTCGTTGGACAATGAAGCCCCAGTCCGATTCCGCGAACTACAGTTTGGCAACTCAAGTCAAAGAAGGCCGAGTTCAGATCGTTGTTAATGCGACCGATAAGAATGATCGCACATTGAATTTTCTGGAAATGAGCGCTACGGCGATTGGTCCTAATCTCGAGCCGCTGTCGTTACCGTTAAAACAGCAATCGCCCGGGAGATACGTGGGAGAGTTTGCCCCGGAACAAGCCGGAAGCTACATGGTTAGCATTAATCCAGGGGCGGGTAAACCAGTGCTCACTACGGGTGTGACGGTTCCATTCTCCGACGAGTATCGGATACGACAAGCCAATTCGCGACTGATTGAGCAGATTGCATCCAACCGTCCTCTCGGCGGTGAGGCCGGGAAAGTCTTGCCAGACCTAGCTCCAGAAAATCTTGAAGATCTTCTTGGCGTGGATACCTTTCGGCAAGGCATACCTCCTGCAAAATCATTGAAAGATGTCTGGCCCCTCGTCGTGCTTATCGGCGCGACATTGTTCTTTGCCGATGTCTTTGTTCGACGTGTGGCAGTCGATCTCGGTTGGCCCCTCCGTAAAATCGCTTTACTACTAGGGCGTCGAAGCCTCTCGACGAAGGATC
>JBEICB010000200.1:0-8712 GCA_040373655.1 Pirellula sp.
CTCCCGCTCGAGCGTGCGAAGGGGAGGCAAGAGAAGTTTGAAGGATGAAGTTTTAAGGATAAAGTGTGAAGTGAGAACTCAATCCGAAACGATCTTCTCCGGCATTTCGAAGACCCATTGAGCGAATATTTCTACGCTCAGTTTCCTGCGTTCTACGCTCAGTTTTCTGCGTTCTACGCTCAGTTTCCTGCGTTATAGTCTCTGGCTTGCGTTGGGGGTGCTACCGCCACGTGGAGTCTTGGGACGAGTTGGCTCATGAGTTCTTGGATGTTACGAAAGACTTTTGAGATCCGTCCTTCGAGATAATGAGAAGCGA
Source organism: Pirellula sp. (assembly GCA_040373655.1). Taxonomy (GTDB): domain Bacteria; phylum Planctomycetota; class Planctomycetia; order Pirellulales; family Pirellulaceae; genus JBKCUI01. The sequence continues at coordinate 317 of JBEICB010000200.1, forward strand.
CGGCAGCGGGTATGGCGACCATCAAGCCGGCGAGGGTTGTGACGAGAGCTTCGTAGATACCAACAGCCAGAAAGTCTGCGCGGTTTTGGCCGGCGACAAGTTTGGTGGTGTCGTGGAAAGCGCGGATTAGCCCCCAAACGGTTCCTAGGAGTCCAAGGAGTGGAGCGATCCCTGCACCGAGATTAAGCCATCGGACGTTGGCGTAAGCTCGGTCGACTTCTCGTTGGATACTGCTGGCGACAGCGGATTGGGTTTCGCCGACGGATAGTCCAGCGCATTCGGTTGCGGAGAGGACGATGCGATCGAGGGCAGAGTTGCCAGCCAAGCAGGCTTGGTGGAGCATGCCAGCGTCTATTGCGTTTGGAGGTGAGGATGTGGATGGAGAGGACCGCATGAGGGCGCCTCGCAGTATGGCTACTGTTCGCTTTGGCATGAGCACGGAGGTGCGTAGTCCGATCCAGCGTTCGAAGAGGAAGGTCACTACGACAAGGCTCATAATCCCGATGGGGATCATGAAGACGCCACCACGTTTCAGGAGTTCAAAGAAATCTAGGCTAAATTGGCGAGCATCGGTAGCGGTTTGTGCGAAGGGCCCAGCTAGGATGTACCAAGCTATTGTATTGCCAGAAGGTAAGTGCCAAGCAAGCGTCTGGCTAGATAATCCATCGAGGAGTGTTGGGCCCGCGATTGAGATTGGCAAATACTGTGCGGCATCGAAAGCGAGCGACATGTTCCTACTTTCTGGACAGGTGGTTTTTAGCGGCGGAGCGGGTATTTCGCCGGCGCTGTTTGGTGGTGATTGAATTAGGGTGATTCTGCAGCGATGACTTTGTAACAAGCTGCGTGTTGGGAATCGCCCCAGGGGTCGCAACGTTGCAAGAGTCCTTGCTGAACCCACTCCTCCAGTTGGCCGCGTATCGTTTCTGGTTGGAGCTTGGGTGCGCTAGGAAATGACGTTTCGAGCCGCAGGTTGTGGGCTTCGATTCCATCATAGTCCACCAAAATGTATCCGACTCGATGGGGCTTGAGCAAGGAAAATTCCGGAAGAGATGGGCTTGGAGTTTTCCAGGAGTGGATACATGTGGGGATACGCCAGAAGAACACGTCGGACGTGCCGATCAACCACCACCGCTCATCGTTTTGGTATTCAAGGTTCAATTGGGATTGTGCATCTACCCAATCGCTATACCAAGGCGCGAGTGGTGTTAAGGTGGCTTTTGAGTCGTCGTTTGGGTGCAAGAAGTTCGGGGAGTAGGATTGCAAGGGGGCGAGCAGGCGTTGATCGCAGTAGGGCCACGTTGGAATTGCGATGCAAGCCCAGGCGAGGAGAGTCCAGCAGATTGGGATGCAGAACCATGCTCCGAGGTTTTGTTGAAAGATTCGAATGGCAGCAGCGGCAGCAGGTAGTAGTGCAACCGTAGCGATCACCCATTGGCGTTCTAGTTGTGCGCCTACTGCGAACCACAGTGTCCAGGATAGGGCTACTATACCGAGTCCTAGTCGCACGCTAACGAGCAGGTTTTTCGATTGATTTGTTTTGTTGGCGAGAATTCCACCTGCGAGGGCCAGTGGAATAAGCAACCAGTGATTGCTTGGGGATAGCAGTAGCATTCGAGCGATTGTATTGCCGAATGAGGAGCTGGTGAATTTGGGCGAATGGATTGACGAGAGAGGTTCGCCCCAGGTGCCGCAGTTCCATTGCCAGATGACCCATGCTCCGCATGCGCAAGGGACGCAAAACAGCATTGCTGTAGCGAACAATTGGAAGTTTCGGTTCGCTCGGTGAGGGACTGTGGATGTGTTTAGGTTATTTATTGCCAGACGGTAGAGGTTGTGAGCCCACGTCGGCAGAATGGGAAGGGTTGCGATCCAGAGCGTTGGAAAGGAGCTCCAAGCAGCGAGAATGAAAATGGCGGTAGCGGTGCCGAGGTGTTCGCGTTGATTAACAAAGTTGAGCTTGATGGATTCAGACGAGGCCAAGGATTGTTCTTCGAGCCAGAGCAACGCTAGAAGAATTACGAGGCAAGCGAGTCCGGCGCCGAGTCCAAGGCGAACGAGTTCATGAACTCCAGGATGGCTTGCGAGCAAGATACCTGTGATCCATCCTGCGAGAACGCCTTGGGATCGGTAAGCCCAGCACGTTGCGAGCGCGATCGCGATAGAGAACATCCAAGCATCGATGGCTTGGCCGATCATCAGTACATTCAAAAGATTGAGCGTCTGTGTTTTTTCGAATGAGAAGTAGCCGATGGTTTGGAGGGTGTTAGCGATACCTAGTGCGGGAAGGGATCGGGAGTACGTAAGAAGCGAGGTTGACGAAGTAGAAACGAGTTGAGGATCGGTGGAGGTGTGAGCATGTATTGCGTTTTGAGAGGGGAGAATCTTTGATTTGATGGCAAGCCAATCGTCTTGTCGGACATCGATGTCGTAGGTTGGCAGGGTGCTACCGAGTAGGGTTAACAAACACAGAGCGATGCATGCAAGGAAGCAGACACCGACGATTCGCCGGCTCCAGCGGTGCTTCCAGGTTGGGTCTGACGAATCGCTAAAGAAGTCGCGAGTGGACTGTTCGGCCGTCGAAAGCGGATTGATGTGCCGTGATAATTGGCTGTTCATCCAAAACAGGATTAAGACGCAAGGCAGGACGAGGGCAAAGAGAGGGATTGCGGAGAGAGAATGCACTGAGGTCAGTTGGGCATGAAATGCAATCATGAGTAGTGCTGCACAGTGACCGATGACAATTCTTTTGGAGAGTTTTGAAATGCTGGTCGATAGGTAATATGGATTGTTAGAGGAGGGTTGATTGTTGAAATGGTGTGGTTCCCGACGTAAATCGGCTCGGACGGAGCCGACAAGTAGGGAACCGAGGGTATAGGTAGCGAGGATCCAGATGGAGCCGGAGGCGACGGCACTGAGGCGTTGGTTTACGGGGTTGCTGATAGTGAAGTTATCGATAGATGGGGTGTCGATAGGCTGAGGTGACGTCTCAGGAGTGGTTGGAGGCTGGGAGTTCCAAAGGGTGGGGAGTTCAAAGAGGGTAGGAACGGAGATAATGAGGGCTTCGAGGCGGGAGATGTGCTTGGTAGATTGGAGGGGTGCGTCGACTGAGAAGTCCGATTCGGCGGAAGCGATAGGTAGGGAGGGTACGAGAAGTGCGAGGATCGTCAGAGCAAGAACCCCAATTCCGGTTGCGACGATTACAACCTTTTTAGGACTTGGGTGAGATTTTTTTTCCACGGGATTTGACCAGGCTTCGACTCGTTTAGAATTCTGTACTACATTTCATCAGACGGCGGACGCTACGTTTTAGTGAAGGCCACGAACCGACTCGAACATTGATTAGTTGCATCATGAACCAACCGTTGGCAGGCATTTTCACACCGAACATTACCCCGTTGGATTCGAAAGGTCGGCTGGACGAGCAGACATTGCGAGGTTACATCGATTGGTTGATCGCCAAGGGAGTGCATGGATTGTACCCGAACGGCAGTACAGGGGAATTCGTCCGATTTACGCCGGAGGAGCGAAAGCGGGTGATCGAGATAGTGGTGGATCAGACGAAGGGTCGGGTTCCGATTTTAGCGGGTGCAGCGGAGGCAAACGTTGCAGAGACGATTCGTGCTTGCGATACGTACGGTGCATTGGGGTGTCGTGCGGTGGCGATTGTGGCACCTTTTTACTATCGGTTAGCTCCTGATGGGGTGTTTGCTTACTTCAAGGAGATTGCAGACAACGTTTCGGTGGATGTGACATTGTACAACATCCCTTTGTTTGCGTCGCCGATCGATGTACCGACGGTCAAGCGGCTAGCGCAGGAGTGTCCACGCATCGTGGGGATCAAGGATAGTTCGGGAGACATTCCGCACATGATGCGGATGATTGCCGAGGTGCGTCCGTTGCGTCCAGATTTCTTCTTTATGACGGGTTGGGATGCGGCTTTGGTTCCTATGTTGATGATCGGTTGTGATGGCGGGACGAATGCGACGAGTGGTGTGGTACCCGAGTTAACGAGAGCGATTTACGAATCTGCTAAGGCTGGTCAATGGGAGCGAGCGATGCAATTGCAGTATCGGTTGTTGCCTTTGTTCGACGCGATGCTTTCGACGGTGGAGTTCCCTGAAGGATTTCGCCGAGGGGCAAAGATCCGGGGGTGGGATTTGGGTCTGTCTCGTCAACCTCTTTCACCGCAGCAAACCAACGCGGCCGACGCAGCGCAGCGTCGGATCCAAGAAATGCTATCTGGCTTTGACTTCATGCAGGCGAGCAGTGTCTCGCCTCGTTCGGTGGCTGACGATGCGAGCGATCAAGTGATCAATCGGATCGTGCATGAGGTTCTATCGCAACTGCGTTCGAAGTAATTTTGCATGGATTGTTGAACCACTTGAAAGTGGCGGTAGTTCGGAAGAAATCTCTGCCATTTTGGGGACAGTTACTGAGGATTCCGTTACACTGAGTATCCCTGAGCCACTGTTGGACAAGGTTTCTCTCTAAAGCAGAGATGCTTTTCGCGAAACCTGCTCGGGATACGGACGGGGTAGTGACAAGAGAATCAAGGATGCTGTAAGGAGATTCGTTTTGGGTGGAGCCAAGGATTGGAGCAAAGGGGTTGGGCAAGCGCGCGAGGAGTTGTTGCTTGCGTCAGTACGTGTTCGTGCTGGAACATTCGCATCCGTCGCCATTGTTGCTTGGGGACTTGCTTTTGCAGTTGGCTCTGATGTGCTTGGGGAATTACCTGATGCGTCTGCGGGGGCGATGCAGGCATTGGAGTTACAACGGGTAATCGATATAAACGAAGCGACTGCTGAGGATTTGCAATTGATCCCGAGTTTGGGGCCGAATCTTATCCGAGCTATTTTATCAAGGCGGCATGAGTTGGGAGGCTATGAATCGCTTGAGCAACTCGGGACGATTCCGGGGATCAAGGAAAGGCGAATCAAGGTCCTCTCGCGGTATTTGAGCGTGACAAGGGGGTTGAGCGTTCGGGGAGTCAGTCCATCGTCGTCGAACGGTAATTCGCCTCACGTTAATTTACCTCACGGTAACTCATCTCATAGGGAACCATTGGAAGAGATCCATGATTGAGCGTCCATTTGACTTGCACAGTGCGTACCGTCCGGCTGGGGATCAGCCGCAAGCGATCGAGGCATTGGTCCGTGGGTTACGCGAGGGGAATTCGCATCAGGTTTTAATGGGAGTAACGGGATCGGGTAAGACCTTTACGATGGCGAACGTGATTGCCCAGGTGCAGCGGCCGACGTTGGTATTGAGTCACAACAAGACGCTTGCGGCTCAATTGTATTCCGAATTCAAAGAGTTTTTCCCGACCAACGCCGTCCATTACTTCATCAGTTACTACGACTACTATCAGCCGGAGGCATATATTCCGCAGCGTGACTTGTATATCGAGAAGGATGCGTCGATTAACGAAGCGGTCGAGAGGTATCGATTAGCGGCGACGGCTTCGTTAGCGATGCGGCGTGATTGCATCATTGTATCGAGTATTTCGTGTATTTACGGGTTGGGATCTCCAGATGTGTATACCGATTTGAAGATCCCCGTGCATGTTGGGGAGTTGATTGTTCGCGAAGAGTTCTTGTTAAAGCTCGTGAATATTCAGTACACGCGGACGGAGAAAGACTTTGCATCGGGGACTTTTCGGGTTCGTGGGGATAAAGTCGACATTTGGCCGGCTTACACGGACTTTGCGTTGCGGATTGAGTTGTGGGGGAATGAGGTAGAGAAGTTGATTGTCTTTATGCCGGAGTCTGGGGAAGTGATTTCGAAGGAGCAGGAGATCGAGATCTATCCTGCTAAGCACTTTGTGACGACTGACGATCGAATTTACGAAGCGGCGAAAGTGATTGAGCGAGAATTAGAGGAGCAGTTAGCAAAGTTTCGGGGGGAGGGGAAATTGCTCGAAGCGCAGCGATTGGAATCACGGACGAAGTACGATTTAGAGATGTTATTAGCGACGGGGCATTGTGCGGGGATCGAAAATTACTCGCGACCGCTGTCGGGAAAGGCACCAGGCAGTACTCCCGATACTTTGCATGAGTATTTTCCTAAAGACATGTTAGTCATTATCGACGAGTCGCACGTGACGGTTCCTCAGATTCGAGCGATGTACAACGGGGACCACAATCGGAAGAAGACGTTAGTAGATCACGGTTTTCGGTTGCCTTGTGCGATGGACAATCGTCCGTTGAAGTTTGAGGAATGGGAGCAGAAGGCCAAGCAGGTGGTTTTTGTATCGGCTACTCCGGGAGACTATGAGTTAGAGAAGACAGGTGGCGAGGTGATTGAGCAGGTGATTCGGCCGACTGGGTTGCTCGATCCTTTGATCGAAGTGATACCGGCCCAGGGGCAGGTCAATCACTTGTTAGGTCAGATACGCGAACGGATAGCGATGGGTGATCGGACGTTGATAACGACGTTGACCAAGCGGTTGGCGGAGGATTTAGCGAATTTCTTCTGCGACCATAACATCAAGTGTCGTTGGATGCATAGTGACCTTGGGGCCTTTGAGCGGGTCGATTTGTTGAGAGAGCTGCGTGATGGTCGCTGCGAGGTTTTGGTAGGAGTGAACTTGCTACGTGAGGGATTGGACTTGCCGGAGGTTTCGTTGGTAGCGATTCTAGATGCAGACAAAGAGGGTTTTTTGCGGAGTGAGACTTCGCTGATTCAGACCATTGGTCGTGCTGCCCGGAACTCGAATTCGAAAGTTATTTTGTATGCGGATCGCATTACGGAGGCGATGAAGATAGCGATCGAGGAGACGGGCAGGCGCAGGAGGAAACAGGAAGAGTACAACCAGTTGCATGGAATCACTCCTGAGACGGTGCGCAAGCAAGCGATGGTTAGTTTTGAGGAGACGGTATCGAATCGCAGGAAGGCGAGGGAGATCGTATCGAAGACCGGTGCGCCTAAGTTGGTGACAGCGGATTATTTGAAGGAGTTGGAAGAAGCGATGATGGGGGCGGCGGAGGAGATGGAATTCGAGAGAGCTGCCGCTTTGCGAGACGAGATACAGAGGCTCAAGGAGCACATCGGCAAGCCGTTGGATTCTGTTCCTGCAGCGCCGCCGAAGGACTCGGGTCAAGAGAAGCCGCGTCGCGGCCGGGGTACGAAGCGTTAAGTAGGACGAACATTCGTTTCGTATTCATCGGTTTACCGGTCAATCGTTTAGCAGTCAGCCGAAGGCGTACGACTGCGTTTGTTCCAATTCACCTATCCGGTAGGCCTTCGGCTGACTGCTAAACGATTTGATTTGTGCATGTTTAAAGACGGTTCTGTTGCCGAGTTGAGTTTTTGGGGTTTTGCACGGCTTGATGTAGGGCTCCAAAGAAGGAAATTTTTAAAAAATTCACTGGGGTGGATTTGCTGAAAACGAAAAATTTTTTCGCTCGGCGCGCGATTTGCGTTTTGGGGTTAAACAGTTGTAAATCGCATCAAGAGTCCTGCCGACGATAAACGTTTTTCCATTGCTCTGCGATTGATTTCCGGGAAATTTTTTCTGGTTTCTGATTATTGAATGCATCGATTCATGCATTTAAAAATCATCCATCGGGATTGAATCTGATGGAACATACTCGTAGTAATCTCCCAGTCTAACCATGAAAAAATTATCTAAGAGGCGGCATCGAACCTCCCGTCATACAACTCATGCTAAGGATGGAATCGCGGCGAATTCTTGGCGTCGATGGTTGGTGATAGAAGCTTTGGAGACGCGACGTGTACTAGCTACAAATCCATTTTTGGTGGTTACAGTTGCAGATGGAACCGGGCCGGGTACGTTGGCGGACATGATTCAGATTGCCAATGCGCAGGCTGGTGCTGATCGGATCGTTTTTTCGCCGGAGATAACCTCGGTGCGTCCATCGGCAAATTTACCTTGGATCGGAAACGATTTGACCATCGATGGTGAGAATCGAGTGACGCTCAACGGGACTGGATCTCCGACGCACGGACTTCCAATTAGCGGTTCGGGAGTTGAGATCGTGAACCTAACCGTGAACAACTATGCGAACGGGTTTGGCGTTTTCTTTCTAGGGGCCAATAACGGCAAGGTGCAGAATTGCCGGTTGGGGACGGATGAAGCCGGGGTGACGGCGAAGGCGAATCACGTGGGGGTGATGGTTCATGACAGCACGAACATTGTCATCGGAACCGAGGGGGATGGAATCAACGATGCGAACGAAGGAAATTTGATTTCCGGGAACTGGGAGTGGGGGATCGTCTTAACGGATGCGAAGACATCGAACGTGCGAGTTGCCGGCAACAAGATCGGCACGACGGCAATTGGGCTTGGGGCTCTTCCGAATTACCACGGAATCGCGATTTGGACTGGGGCTTCGAATAATGTCATCTGTACCAATGGGGACGGTAGTGGAGATAGC
>JBEICB010000253.1:0-6209 GCA_040373655.1 Pirellula sp.
CAATACCACACCGCGGGACGCCCACTCTACACTCCCGATAACAGAGCGGGCCGAGACGCCCACTCTACACTCCCGATAACAGAGCGGGCCGGGACGCCCACTCTACACATCCCATACCACACCGCTGACGCCACAACTGCTCGCTTCGCAACCCCCGCCGCATGCCAAGCGGCTCGGTTGCGACTTAACCTCCATTCCGATAAACTTATAGGGTTTTGTGAACTTCTTGCGAATCTGCCCCCCCCCCAACAATTCTCTCTCTTCCAACCCACCCCTCGCAACACACTCGCCATGCCCCAAAAACCGCTGGCCCTCGAATCGGAACTCGTCCGATTCCGTGATAAATTACTCGACTCCAGCCTGCGAAACCCGCTCCTAAACTATCGCGTCAGTAAACGTAAAACCGTTGAACTCGCACCCGCATCCCCAAACGATGCCTTCCAACGTCTCGTCGCCGATTCGACTAAACTTCGCCTCACTCCCGCCCCTTCCCAAGAACCAAAATCCCCCCAGAAAACAACCTCTCCATCCAAAACCTCTCTCTCCACTCTATCGCCCAATACCCAAGAACCTGCCTCAACCCATAACGAACGACTTACCTCCCCAACACCCGCTCCACTCACCAAAGAAAATCCAAATAACCCGCTTCCTCCTCTCCTCGATAACGCCCTCTCAACTCTCTGCAGTGGCGAAAAATTCGAAACCCTCCTGCGCGGTATCCAACGCGATGCCAAAACCTCCATCGAAGAAACCGGGATCAACTACCTACACCTCGCAATCGGATTCCTCAACTGGTCCGACTCCCCCTCCAGCGAAGCCACCACACACCGCGCTCCACTTATCCTGCTTCCCATCGAACTCGAACAAACCTTCTCCCCTCGCGGTGGCCTCGACTACAAAATCTTTTGGAACGAAGACGAAATTCAATCCAACGCTAGCCTCCGAAAAAAACTCGAATCGGACTTCGCTATCCAACTCCCCGAATTCGATGACTCCACATCTCCTTCCGACTACTTTCGCGCTGTTCAACTAGCCATCGCTTCCCGACCTAATTGGTCTGTCGAACCTTCAATGCTGCTGGGGTTCTTCTCGTTCCATAAACTCTCCATGTATGTCGATCTCGACCCAAAACTCTGGTCTCAATCAAACGCTCTCTCCGAATCCTCTCTCGCCTCACAACTTATCGCCGGATCCGATATCCCAAGCGGCTCCGGGCTCTACGCCCCCGACTACCTTATCGATGAACACCCTGTCGCTCAACAAATCGAACTGCCTCTCGATGCCGATAGCTCTCAAATCTCGGCCCTTGCCGATATCGCGTCCGGAAAAAGTATCGTCATCGAAGGACCACCAGGGACCGGCAAATCGCAAACCATCGCCAACGCCATCTGCCACGCAATGGAACAAGGCAAATCAATTCTCTTCGTCGCTGAAAAACTTGCAGCCCTCGAAGTCGTTCACAAACGACTCGCTCAAGCCGGCCTCGCGGACTTCTGCCTCGAACTCCACGGCCACGCTGCCTCCCCCAAAAAAATCTATGACTCTCTGAGCAAACGCCTCACGCGCAATCTCGACGACGCTTGCGACTCCCCTCGCGAACGCTCTCACCATGCCTCCTACCGCTCCAAACTTTTTGCCTACCTCCAAGCCTCCAGCAAACGGGTAGGCCCCTACGCTGAACCTCTCTACGATCTCTTCTGGCGCGTCGTACAACTTCGTCAACGACAAATCCCTCTCCTTCGCGAACTGCAAATCGATACTTCAATCGAATTGCCCGAATTCGAAGAAGCTGTACAAGCTCTCCAAGCATTCTCACACGCCTCAAGCCAATACGATCTCCCCAAACAAAGCGCTTGGTGGGGCTTCTTCCCAAAAGACCTTACACCCGCTGAATCCGATCGTATCGTGCAGCGAATACCAAGCCTTGAACAGGCCGCAGCCTCCCTCAACAAGTCGCTCAGCGACCTCTCGCTCCTCTTTGGTACCTCGATCTCCCTCAACGCGGAATTCCTCTCCAACAGCACTTCGCAAAACCTCGCACCTCTCCTCACCTCCCCAGTCCCCAAACCCCAATCTGGATTTATTCCCCTCCTCGATCCAACCACACAATCGCGCGCGCTGAAACTTCAACAACTGGTCGATGATTTCACCCAAGCGACAAACACTCTCTCGCAACATCTCGAAACCAATCACTCTGCCAACCCCCAGACACTCTCCCAACTCGCCAATCGATCGGAACAACACTGGCAAGTCTTCCCTCGCGACACCGAAATTTGGAAACTCGCGGAATTCCAATCGTGGGTCAACCAACTCGAAATTCTCGTTGGAAAACTTTTCGAAACTACCAACCGATTAAAAACCTTCGGCTTCCCAGAACCACTCCACTTGGATGACCTCGAACGCACCCTCAGCGCCGTCCACCTGTCTCAACACTCAGCCGTCCAAGGAACACAGTCGCTGGCTAGCGAATGGTTCTCCGATGCGACCCGTAAACTTCTCGCAGAGGCCAAGAGTAAAAGCGAAGAACTGATCAAACGACGCGAAGCAATTCGCGAATGCTTTCACCTTCCCTCCGCTCCTGATCCGGAACGATTGCTGTTCCTTATCAAACAATTCCGAACCCATGGTAACTCCTGGTTTCGATGGTTCTCCGGCGACTACAGGTCGGTAATGAAAGAGCTTCGTCAATTCGCGACGTTCCCCAAAGGGATGTCGCAAGCCACGATCCTTTCCACCCTTGAATCGTTCTACTCGTTCGAGAAAGATCGCAGCACTTTTGAAAATAATCCGGCACTAAAAAAACTTCTCGACGCCTCCTTCCAAGGGCTGGAAACGGATTGGACCAGTATCACCACTTTGTCGGATTGGGTTGCGACCGCAAAGAAGATGGGGCTCGATCATCGCCGCGCTAACGAATTGCTTGCGACCCGCGACGAGCTTGTCCAAGCCTTCTCGATCCGGGACCTCAAGCAGACCATTCAAGCCCTCGATACAGAGTCTGTTGGGCCTTGCGCTAAACAAATTGCTATCGGTGCCAACGGTGAGAAATGGCATCGCTCCATCCGCCTGATGGAACTGGCAAACCAGGTAGCGCGTTGGAAAAACTCACTTCGGGAGATCGAGCAATCCTCTGTGGTGCTCCAAGCAAGGAAACTGCGCAAAACTCGGCGATCTGCTTGCCTGTGTCACCGCAGCAAAAAAACTTGAGCAAGCCAATACGGAAATCCAACGCACGGAGCAGCTTGGGGACCCGGCTGACCTGTCTTTGTTGCGTGAAGCACAAACAGGTAAGACCGACTTCCGAAAAGTCTTTGAATGGATGAAATCGTTGCAGAAAGCGCGGCTGCCGGAACATCTCTTCGCCGCGATCGATCACTCGAGCAGCGAAGCGGTGTGTGCTTCGGTTTTGAAAACCGTGAAGGACTTCGAACAAGCCGAGCAAGACTGGCAATCGGCACGCAAACATATCACGGGTACGGCTGATGTTGATGCGACTTGGATGTGTTTCCGCGACTCGAACGGAACCGCAAAAATTGCATTGGCAGAAGAAGTCAAACAGCTCAAAAAGGAATCAACTCGGCTGCCGGCTTGGTTAGCATTTTGTAGAACCATGGAGCGATGCAACCGTGCGGGAGTAAGCGATTTTGCGATGGCGGCTGCCACAGATCAAATCGATGAGAGTCAGTTAAGCGATGCGTATCAATTAGCGATCTTTCATCGCTTGGCTGAGCTTGAACTCCAGTCCAACGAGATCGGTTTTCATTTCACAACCACGGAGATGAACGACATTCGTTCGAACTTCCAGCGATTGGACCGAATGCGGATCGAGAGCAAACAACTTGAGATTGCGAAACGAGTCAGCCAGCGTCAAGCGCCGGAGGGGAACAGCAAAGGACGCGTCGGTGAGTACACCGAGATGGGGCTGATTCGCCATGAGATCGGAAAAAAGAGCAGGCACTGCAAGACCCGAGATTTAATGACGCGAGCGGGCAGGGCGGTGCAGGCGCTCAAGCCTTGTTTTTTGATGAGTCCTTTGTCGCTTGCACGTTTCTTGCCCGCATCCATCATTGAGTTCGACATGGTGATCATGGACGAAGCTTCGCAGATCAAGCCCGAAGACGCCATCGGAGCGATATTAAGAGCCAAACAATTAGTAGTGGTAGGAGATCCGAAGCAGTTACCGCCGACAAGTTTCTTCGATCAAGCGGACGATGAAATCGACGACGAAGATGCGACGCAACTTGACAATGCGGAGTCTGTGTTGGAAGTGGCGCAACGATCCTTTCAACCGTATCGCCGATTGCGATGGCATTACCGAAGTCAGCATGAGAACTTGATCCAGTTCTCCAATGTCAAGTTCTACGACGAAGACTTGGTTGTCTTCCCGTCACCGAGCGACACGTTGGGTGGATTGGGAATCGTTTATCATCACGTTCAAGACGCTACTTGTGTCAAAGGAGAGAATCTGCGTGAAGCGGAGAGGATCGTAGAGCGGATCATCGAACATGCGAAGCAACGGACGGGCGAATCGCTTGGGGTTGCAGCATTTAATCAGAAGCAATCGGAATTGATCGATACACTTGTCAACAAAGCTTGTGGAGCCGATCCGGAGTTCGCGACTTTGTATGCACAGATGCGAGAAGGGGAGAACGGGTTCTTCGTCAAGAATCTCGAGAACATTCAGGGCGACGAGCGCGATGTGATATTCATTTCGTACACTTATGGTCGAGATCCAACCAGTGGCAAGGTATTTCAGAGATTCGGGCCGATCAACTCACAAATGGGTTGGAGACGATTGAATGTGATGGTGACGCGAGCGAGGAAACGGATGGAAGTCTTTTCATCGTTGTTACCGAGCGATATCCATGGAGGTCCTGACAAGAGCCGAGGCGTTAACGCTTATCGTGATTTCTTGGAATACGCGAGTGTCGGCAAGATGCGAGAGACCGGATCCGAGTCTGGTCGTGAGCCGGGTTCGCCATTCGAAGAAGCGGTTGCCAAGGTGGTCGAGTCAGCTGGGCTTGAGGCGGTATTCCAGGTTGGGGTAGCGGGTTACTTCATCGACATCGGTGTTCGTCGCCGCGAGGGGGATCGTTCGTACTTGTTGGGGATTGAATGCGACGGTGCGACTTATCACTCCTCGAAGTCGGCTCGGGACCGGGATCGGTTACGCGAAGAGATCATCAAGGGGAGGGGCTGGAACCTTTATCGTATATGGTCAACGGATTGGTTCTTGAACCAAGCTGCAGAAGAGGAGCGACTGATCCGCCGACTACGCGAATGCGTACAGTGATGGAGATAGCATTGCGGGATCGATAGTCATTGCGATGGAAAATCGAATCAATATTCTTGGAGCATCAGGTTGTGGTACTTCTACGCTTGGGCGTGCACTCGCGCAGGCGTTACATATTCCGTGCTTGGAATGTGACGACTACTACCATGCGCCGACGGATCCGCCATTTCAAAAGCAATACTCACCGGAAGAGCGGTACGCTAAGCTCTGCAGAGATTTGGAGCATCAACGCAACTTTATTCTGTGCGGAGGTATTTTCGATTGGGTTCCGAAGCCGCCCATCGATTTCACTTGTGTTGTCTTTCTCTACGTTCCAACCGAAATCAGAATAGAACGGCTTAAAAATCGCGAAAGAGAACGCTTTGGCGATCGAATTCATCCGGGTGGAGATATGCATCAATCTCATTTGGAGTTCCTTGAATGGGCCTCGCACTACGATTCTGGGCACGTGGAAGGGAAGTCTTTGGTAAAACATGAAGCACACCTCCGCAACCAGTTTTGTACTGTGTTAGAGTTTCGTGTTCCGGCTCCAGTGACCATTCTTACGTCACAGATTCTCGAAGCGATTGGCAAACCAAAAAACCCGCATCGCCGGAGCTATCCACGACATTGTCGCTGATCGCTCCTGCGATCAGACCCCCAAACTCATCAAGGCACCGAATTCCCGAATAGGTGGCTCTATCGAAATCAAAACAAATACCTTTCTTTAAATCGCGGCAGGCCTTAAAAACCAAAAAACACGGATCGCAGGAGCGATCCGCGACATTGTCGCTGATCGCTCCCGCGATCAGACCCCCAAACACATCAAGGCAACGACGTCCCGAATAGGTGACGCTATCGAAATCAAAACAAATACCTTTCTTTAAATAGCGGCCGGCCTTAAAAACGAAAAAAACGGATCGCAGGAGCGATCCGC
>JBEICB010000121.1:0-14227 GCA_040373655.1 Pirellula sp.
CCCTTAGATGCAATTCGTACTGGTCCGGATCAATTGCAGTTGTTGTATTCTTCGGAGCGTAAGCTATGCAAGTTAGCCATAGGAATCATCAAGGGGCTTGCCGAGCACTTTCATGAGTCGATCGATATCCAGCATGACGCTTGCATGTTGAAGGGAGATCCGTTTTGTTCTTTTCAGCTTACACTAGTGAACAGTAGGCGAGATACGCAAGATTTTTCTATCGGCAACACCATGGTGGCGGAGCATGTATCCTTTGGTGAGTATTCTTCCCAGGGGAGTGGGGTATTGTCGCAAGGGGAAGGTAGGGACGCCAAGAAGTCTACCCTGTGGAATTACTTTTTGCCTCCCTCTTTGGTTCCTTCGGATATCGCGAGCATCGGGCCTTATCGATTGGTTGCAAAACATGGTGAAGGGGGCATGGGAGCAGTTTTTCGTGGAATCGATACTCGAACGGACGAGTCTGTAGCGGTGAAGGTCGTGCATCCAAAAGTTGCGGAGAATGAGAATTCCAGGAAGCGATTTTTGAGAGAGACTCGTGCGGTGCAGATGATCAAAAGTCCGCACGTAGTACACGTGATCGAAGTTGGAGAGGTTGGTGGGTTACCTTTTATGGTGATGGAGTTCTTGCGAGGTATGACCGTTCAATCGCACCGTGAACGGTTTCAGAGTTTGCCTATACACGAGATCATACGGATCGGTTTGGAAACCGCTCAGGGGTTGGAAGAGGTTCACCGTTGCGGAATCATTCACCGAGATATCAAGCCCGAAAATTTGTGGGTTGAGTCACCAAGTCTTCGGATCAAGATCATCGATTTTGGCCTTGCTCGGGATATTGAAGAAGAGATGCGATTGACGAGAACGGGGGCTTGTTTGGGGACTCCGTCGTATATGTCACCGGAGCAAGCGCTGGGAGGACGTGTCGATTTTCGCTCGGATCTATTTAGCTTGGGATGTGTCTTGTATGAACTTGCGACTGGGATTCGTCCTTTTGAGCGAGAAGGTTTAATAAGTACCCTGACGGCACTTACAAAAGAGAAGCCTGCCCCACCGGCTGAGTTGGTTGATGGATTCTCAGAAGGGCTATCGGATTTGATCATGCATTTGCTAGAGAAGGATCCTGAGCAACGGTTAGCCAATTGCGAGATCTTGCAACAACAATTGAAGAATTTGCTGACAACATTATAAACGTTGTTTTCGATCGAGACCGAAATGGGGCGATAGCCGAACTGGCAACGAGCGGAACAAAACAATGTTGAAATTAGGCGGGCCTCTTCGATTTGCCCTCTCGGGACGCCGGGCATTCGTGATATCTGGTTTAGTAATGTGTGGGTTGGCGTGCAGTGCAGAGATATGTCAGGGGCAGAATCCACCCATCAAATGCCCTAAGACGGTTCAGGAGTTGTACGAGGATGTTGATCCTACGCTTGAACCTTTAGAGACGGTTGTCGTTCGTGAATGGGAGAAGGAAGAGATTGTATATCGTTACGTGACGTTTCACGTAGGGACATATCTTGGTGGGCCCGCAAGGATGGCAGGCTTTTTCGCATTTCCGAAGGGTAAGAAAGAGGTTCCAGGTTTGCTTCATTTGCATGGAGGCGGACAGCGTGCCTTTCTTCATGAAGTGGAGTTTTATGCGAAGAGAGGGTATGCGTGTCTATCGATCAATTGGGGTGGACGAGAGATGGAAGAAGCGCGACCAGGGGATCCGAATACTGACTGGGGGACGGTCGATCCAACACAGAAAAATGTTCCTGGTTACTTCAATTTAAAGCCGTACGAAGGAAGCTTAGATCGCATCGAGTCTCCTAGGAATAATAACTGGTATCTGCTTACGTTGGGAGCACGTCGAGGGCTGACATTTCTAGAGAAGCAATCGCAAGTCGATCCGAATCGATTGGGCGTTTACGGGCATTCGATGGGTGGGAATTTAACTGTATACGTTGCCGGTTGCGATCGACGCGTACGCGTTGCCGCGCCATCGGTAGGGGGTTCCGGATTTCGAAATGAGCCTTGGCCATTGATCCCCGAGCAGACCAAGCAACTTCCGAATGGGGATGTAGAACTTTTCAATGCGACACTTGGATTCGAGTCTTATGCGAAGGAAATTCGCTGCCCGCTGTTATGGCTCGGTTCGACCAATGATTTTCATGGAATCATGGATGACACCTACCGAACTGGCGAGTTGATCCCGCACAGCGACGTGCGATATGTTTTTGCTCCCCATTTGAATCACCGGTTTACTCCAGCGTATTCGGTGACCCGAGCATTGTGGCTTGATCAGCATCTCAAGAGGGGGAGTGCATTGCCGAGCACTCCGAAAAGTTTGCTTGAACTCAACACGAGTGACCATATCCCAGTCTTCCGAGTCATCCCAGAGAGAGCCAAGGATGTCGTTCGCGTAGAGATTTATTATTCTTTGGACCCGCATCCACAAGCTCGGTATTGGCGTTCGGCGGAAGTGGTTGCAACCGAGGGAGATTGGCGTGGAAGGTTGCCTTTGATGACTACCGAACAACCGTTATTTGCGTTTGCCAACGTGTTTTACAACTGCGAGAAAACAAAATCAGAACCCTATGGCAAGGAAACAGAACTTTTGGCGATCAGTTCGGATCTGCATACCATCGAGCCGTCTCCTCTGCGTGAAAGATCTGTGATAGCGACAGATTCTCCCAGTAAGTTGATCGATGATTTTTCAAACAACTGGCAAGATTGGTATTTGTTAGCAGATGACAACCCACATCATTGGGAGTATTCAACTCGCAAACTCAACGATCCAAAATGGAGGGGGAGTAGCGGTGCAAAGTTATGTTTCGACGTCTCGGTTGAACGAGATAACGAATTGATCGTTGTGCTTACCGAAAACTTTTTTCGATCGTACCGCGGGCCGATGCAAGAATACGTCGCAAGAATTCCCTTGCGAGGTGGAGGAGCCCAAGCGATTAAGTTGTTACCGGGCGATTTTCAATCGATCGCAGGGGTGCCACTTGCGTCTTGGCAGAACGTAGATCTCTTGAGTTTTCGAGCTTACTACGAGAAAGATGACAAGCTCATTGGAAGCAAGCAATGGGAAGGTAGGAAGCCAGCGTTCCAAAAGTTGTCTTGGGAGTAGGTTCGCCTTGGATACGAGTCCATCCGTGACAACTTCGAATACTTTACCGTTAGGTTTGGCGATTTATTTTGCCAAGTGTGTTTTGAACCAGTCACGCATGGATTCGAACATCACTTTGTTTCCTTCGGCATTAAATCCGTGGGCTGCTCCTTTGATGACAACCAATTCACAGGGGACAGATTCTTTCGAAAAGGCCTCTTTGATGTTTTCGCTGTGCGAGATTGGCACAAGTTCGTCTTTATCGCCATGGACGAGTAAGGTTGGCGCGTCGACTTTGGAGACTTGTCGAAGAGGCGAAAACTCGTCGTTGCGTTTTGAGTCGAACTTCAGAGCGGGGAATTGTTCCATCAAAGGATTCCCCGGTGTTTTGTAAGGTGCGAGATCTGTTGGGGGGAACACGGCTGCGACTGCGGCGATCTTTGGGCCGGTGGACTTGTCGTTTGCTGTGGTTCCGAGCATCAACGAAAGATGCCCGCCTGCAGAGAAGCCAAATACACCAAGTTTGTTTCGGTCGATTTGCCAAGCATCGGCTTGTTTATCAACGTGGGCGAGTGCTTTTCGTACGTCTTCGACGATTTCTGGGATGTTGTATTTTGGGCTGCTGCCGTGTCGAACTGCGATAATGGTGTAGCCTTCATCGCTTAGTGGTTTGAAGAATGCAGCCATCTGCTCGGCGGGCATCCAAGTGGAAACCCAACCTCCGCTAACCATAAACAGCAATCCCAAACCGTTTCGTTTACCGGTTGGCTCAAAAACATCCATCGTTAAAGCCATTCCGTCTTTGTGTCCGTAAACGACATCTGGACGGATTTTAGGTAGCGAGTCTTCGGCGTTGGTGCAGGTAGCAAATCCACAGAAGTAAGAGCTAAGGAGTGCGGCAACGAGCAAACGATTTCGCTTCATGATCGAGCTCAGGGATAGAGGAAATTCGGGGGGAGGTTTTGTCGACTAATCTTCGATACCACGTTTGTAAGCGTCGGCTAGAGGTTCGTCCATCCCGACCGTCCAGCGTTTGCCTTCGGTTTCGAGTTCGATGAAATTGCTACCGATGGAAATGACTTTGCCTTGGACATCACCTAGTTTGAGTGTCTCGCCTTCTCGAAGAAACAGTGTTTTGTCTTCGGTCTTCGAGCGAATCCAAGCTTGCGGGCCTTTTCCGTCGGAAACCAACGCGCTGATGAAGGCTTGTGCAGCTACATCGAACTCTTTGGGCTTCTTGGCGGGAGGAGGTGGTTCGTCGACTTTGATGGAGATCAACTGAACAGATGACTTGGCAGGTATTCCAGTATCGGTTGCCCGCACGGCTACTTTAAAGTCTCCGAGTTCGGTAGAGGTCCAAGACAGTTTTCCTGATTCAGGATCGATCTGCATACCGCGAGGCACTTCACCTTCAAACTCATACCGGACGGTTTGGTTTGGATCAATGTCTTTTGCTTCCACTCCAACATCCATCTTCAGTCCGAGAGTTGCAGTAACTCGTTTGCTTGGATCAAGCATTGGAGCGTGGTTAGTAGGAGCGAAGATGTTTCTCTCAACGATAGATTTGGTGTAATCTTCGAGAGGGCGTTGGATACGTGGTGCCAAAGTCTCTGGCTCTGGTTGTTCCGGTTTAGCGTTATTGAGCGCGAGGACTTCGCAGTCGAGGGCAATCTTGAGCATGTTCGGGACCTTGCTGTTAGGCATTGGCTGAAGATCGAACCGAGTGATGCGGTGCAAGTAGTCCTTCGAGTGGAACGCATGAAGCAACTTGGTTGCATTTTCGATGGTTCCTTCACCGGTAAGCTGGAAACGAAACAGTTGGTATAGATCTTTTTCTATCGCTTCCCCCTGCGATTTTGGCAGAGGATCGGTAAGCTGACACTCTTCGGCTAGATCGATAAGCCATTCCAGATACTGGGCACGCGCTTTTTCTTCGTTGCTCGGTAGAGATTGAGAGACCAGTCGGTTCATTTTTCCCTTGGCAATCGCTCCAGCGGTAATCTGCAAGCTTTGATCGTTCTTCTGGTTTTGAAGAGATTGGATTTGATTATGTTTGGTTTCAAACCCAGCTTGGATCGATTGAAGGAAGTAGTTGCCGACGAAAAGTAGCAGAACACCACCGACAATCAAAGCGAGGATCTTTTCACGTTTGGATAAGTTCATGATTGGTCTCCTGCGTTAGGAGTCGATGGAGCTGGTGGCTCTGGTGCTTGGGGTTGTGGACTGGGTTCAGTGGCAGGCGCGGAGGGTGAAGGTGTTTCTGCAGGAACTTTAGGTTCCGTTGTGGTAGGTTCCGTTGCGGCAGGTTCTGTTGCGGCAGGTTCTGTTGCGGCAGGTTCTGTTGCGGCAGGTTCTGTTGCGGCAGGTTCTGATGGCTCAGGACTTACGGGGGCGGGGGCGTTAGTCTTGTCGGCTGCTTCATTGCCGGTGTTCGAATCCTTTTCGTTTGCTGCAACCGCTGGTGGTGCATTCGAAGATTCGGTTTGAGGAGCTTCGGAGCTCTCCGAAGGATTAGGCAGTGGTTTACGTTCTACTTTACGCGGGTCCGGAACTTCATTGAGGGCAACATCGATCCTCATTGTTGAGGCGACGGGGTATTTCTTATCTGGGTTTGCTGCGAGGCCTGTTGGTCGAACGGCATGGTTTTCATCGCGGTATGCTCCTTGGATTTCCGGCACCATGTCTTGTACGGTCGTGTAGAACTTGGTGTTAACGGAAGCTACATTGGTTCTCGGTTCGAGCGAAAAGGAGGTGGCGCCGAAATAGGTGGTTTCGGAGTCTTTGGCTTGGGTTGTCAGACGCTCTAGTTCGTCGATCCAAAGAACATCTCCTTTGAGAAACGTTTCGAGTTTTTTCCAGTCACCGATGTTTTTCGATGCGGTCTTGAGGATAGGCGCATCTCCATCGACCGCTTGTTTTAATGTTGCGATTTCTGAGTCGAGAGCTGCATGGCTTGAAGAATACCACCACCATCCAGCGCCGAGGGCAGCCACACCGGCTACCGCTGCGGCGATGTAGCGCGCGACCGGGCGTTTCGCTTCGACTTTCTTTCGCGGATTCGCGAAATCGATAAGCCGGTTACTTTCATTTTGGAAGTTCAATGCACCGAGGACAGGAGCGAAGCGTCCAACGGTTTGGGTGGTTGCCGCGATGGCGATATCTGCTTTTTCCGCCATGGTAAAAGGATCTAACATGAGCACAGGCATCGAGACTGCTTGGCTCAATTCATTGGCGAAAGGGGCCAAGGAGTCTTTTGTCCAAACGACAATCTGATCGACGCTCAGTCCCGGCCGTTGTGCGACGGCGGAGAAAATCGTTCGTTTGACTTCGCCGGCCAGGAGTTTAACCGACTGAATATCTTCGGTATTGGTTGGTGAGTAAAAGGTGCGCATGAAGACTGCGTTCCCTTTTTCGGCGATGACGACATCCGCTTCGTCATTGAGCAAGTCGATAAACAGAACAGTGAATTGGTTCCATTCGGGATGTTTACTAAGGGCACCGGCGGCGGCAACCATGGGTCGCAGTACCATGTGACCGAGAGTCAATCCTGCACCTGTCACGGTGCGTTCGATATTCTGGATTAGTGACGGGCTGATCGCTCCGACGATGCAATCGATGCTGCCTTCGATGTGCGATGGCATCGTGATAAAGTCCAACGGCCAATTGTCATTGACGCTGGCGAAATATCTTGGGGCGGCAAAGCGAACCATATCGGGTAGTTCGTTTGAATCCACCATGGGTAACGTGATAGCCCGCAGCTCAATATCGTTTCGGCTTACACAAGCGATGACGTTACCCGACTTGATATTCGCTTGTTTGAGCAACTCCTTGAGGGCTTCGACGGACTCGGGGGTACCCCAAGCGTGGCCTTGATGTTCATTGAGAATTGGTTCGCTGAGGACGCGTTCGACAGAGATGCCGGTGATGCCGGCTGATCCGATCGCCATCCGCAATTCTTGAGCATCGCATTCGATACTGATAATTTTTGACATGAAGTAATCCAACCCTTCTGGTTGTGATGTTTCTTTTTTCTAAGCTGAAGGCTCGTGGTGATTAGTGTGGTGACTATGTTGCTTGGTGTTCGCTTTTTTATTGGGAGGCAACCGTGGCTCCCATCATGGCGCGCTGTCCTAGGGTAGATTGGCTAAATCCACGTCCCAAGTGATCGAGTTTGCGATACAAAACGATTACTGGAACGGGACCCGAGCCATCGATGACTGCTTCTGTTCGAGCGAACCCTGAGGACTGTTCAAAGTATCCAACGCTTTGTACCCGCATGACGTCCCCGCCGGAGGTTACTAAAGGCAAAAGCGTTTTCATTTGATCGAGTGTGAGGATTCCTTCGAACATAGGCCAAGTTTCGTACTTTCGGTTTTCGGTATCTGCAGTCTGGGCTCGAGCTTCCATAAGCTTGTCAAGAAGTTCTGAGCTTAGCCCCGGGAGGCCGGCTAGGATTTCTCGAGGTGCTTCATTGATATTAATTCGACCGGGAAGCATCTGCGCCTCGACCGTAGTGACTTTGTCCATCAGCATCGGCAAATAGAGGGCCATCTGTACCGGTGATGAGGTCAATGGGGACATAAACCGTACATCGATACCATTGACATTGGCGACGAAACTTGCATCGATCAGTTCAAGTACTCCGTTGACTTGGAACTGGCCTGGAAGTGCCGGGTCGATGCCTAAGGAATCGAAATTTGATGCTGACCAGGGTCTTGTTTCGGTCGGTTGTGCACCGGAGTTGTTTCCACCAGTGCCAGGATTACCGCCGCCGAAGCCGCCACCTGGGTTGTTTCCGCCGGGCCGGTTGTTGCCTCCGGGACCATTATTGCCGCCAGGGCCGTTGCCGTCGCCACGACCGCCGCCCATACCGCCACCGGGTCCGTTACCGCCACGACCGCCGCCCATACCGCCACCGGGTCCGTTACCGCCTGGCCCGTTACCTCCACGGCCACCGCCGAAACCGCCCCCTTGCTGTCCTCCACCGCCAGGGGCTTGTTGGCCTCCACGACCGGAACCACCACCGGCATTGCCGCCGCCACGATTGCCTCCTCCAGCGCCGCCGCGACCACCTGCCGGGGGTTGAGGCATAGCGACTAACGAGAGAATCGGATTACTGAGTTCTAACCAAGCAAAGTCGCTTCGGCCACCACGATTGCCTCCTCCGGGTCCTCCTCGGCCACCGCCAGGTCCGCCTGGGCCTCCACCGCCTGGGCCGCCGCCGCCGGGACCGAATCCGCCAGGGCCGCCGCCACCTGGTCCGCCATTACCTCGACCTCCACCGGGGCCGCCATTTCCGGGGCCGCCATTTCCAGGGCCATTGTTTCCGCCACGGCCACCACCGTTGCCTTGTCCAGGTCCGCCGTTTCCGCGACCACCGCCGATGTTCCCACCGCCACCGATCGAGGCCCCGCCGCCGGTCATGCCGGGGATACCGCCACCGCCGCCACCGTTATCGGGACCGAAGGTTCGATATGCGATAATGAACGTCGCTACGTCATCACCGAGTGCTGTTGCCAAGTCGGTTCGGAGCGTGCTCATATCTGCTCCATTGATATTTACTCTCGGTTGGCCTTCGGAGGTAAGATTCCGTTCTTTTGAGTACAGAGTCAAATACATAGCCCAGCCCAGGCTCGGTGGTTTCTCCGCAGTTGCGTTGCCGGTGGATGTGGTTGAATCTGTAATTCCTGGCATTGCACCCATTCCGTTGGCCATTCCAGGTTGCATACCGTTTAGGGCGGCAGAGGATTCGCTTGATTCAAGAACCCCATTTCGGTTTTGGTCCAGGCCAAAGAGGAGGTACGGGGTCACGCCGCGCACGAGCAATAGTTGTTCTATTGAGGAGAGGGGGCCGTTTGTCGGCGCGTAGGGGTTGGGCAATTGTGTGTAGTATTCCCGTTCGCAGCCGAACTCGCGCGGTTCGTCATCTGGATCGATGAAATCGAGGATGGCATCGGCGATGGATTCATCCATAGCAGGTAAGGCCATTAGGAGATCTCGGCCAAGGCTTACGCTGCCGCTAGGTTGTGAGGCGGAGTCTCCCGTCGGCATAATCGAGTCGGACACGGAGCCCAGCAAGGCAGCTGGTACGCTCAAAGCCGAATCGATCATTGGAAGGACATTAAGATTTAATTTTGCGGATTCGTTTTGCAATCCGAATCGTACTCCTGAGTATTTGCCTTCTTCGTTCAAGCTAGGGGCGATCAGGCTGTAGTTGCAAGGGTTCGCAGGATCGGGCCCTTGGAGAACCGGGATCGCTTGGAAAGTATTTGGGTTATCAAATGATCCGCCGGATTCAAGACGTTGAGCTCGGGAATAAGCGACGAAGAGTCTGGCAGCATCGATCCCTGAGTCTGCAGCATAGCGAGCTTGGATACTCTGCCCAGTCAACCGTGATTCTTCGTGCCCTAAGAGCATGGACTTCATAAAGGCCAAGGACGCCAGGGTTACCGCAGAAACTACTAACAGAACCGCTAGCAAGAGAAATCCTCGCCGATTCTTAGACGGTCGTGCGCCAGTCTCCGTGTTTCGAGAACGGCAAGTGTGTGGAATGGATCGGTGGTTTCGAGATTTGGTAGTTTTCATAATCCTAATGAACTCATCCCATCCGAAGAGGTTCCGTCAGTAGCGGGAGTTCCTGGGGACGCCAAAAGGGCAGCACCTGGAATCAAGATATTGGTCGAATAAAGTTCAATACCGTACTCTTGCATCATCGTCGTGTTTAAGGTCTGCAGGGATATCCCCGGCGTCATTGGATTAGTTCTGGCACTCGATTCCCGTTGCATCGCGATAGTGACTTTGATGACGCTAGGTAAGCCCATCACGCTTGAGTCCCATTCGGTTTGCCAGCCGTTGCTACCGAAGTAAGAGAACTCGATACCGAGAACTTCGGGAGCAATGATTTCACCGGTCCGAATCAGTTGGTCGCTATTCCCCATTTCGTAAGCATATTGCGTTACAGCCCTATCGATGGAGCGTCGCACCAAGCCACCGGAGAGACCTTGTGGAGTGCCACTGGAAGAAGTGGCGATTTGGGAGGTCAAGCTTGCGAGTGGGTCTTGCACTCCGTCCCCTCGAGGAGCTTGGACGTAGTATCCAACGGTTTTGATATCGCTAGGCATATCACCTAAGGAGCCGGTGTTGGTATTGCCGGGTTGTATTACATATTCATCAGGTCGAGGCAATCGGCTGACATCGATTTCGATGGATGATGTGGAGCCGTAAATTCCTGGTGGGATTACGCCTGGTACTGTGCCTCCGACTCCGCCCGTTCCTGCTGATCCATCGGAAGTTCCTCCGGCGGCCCCACCCATGCTCATTCCTGCGCCTGCCGAGCCACCGGCACCTGCGGCCCCTCCCTGCCCTGCACTGCCGCCGAATCCACCGCCACCTGTACCTCCGGTGGAAGGTGGCGTGATGCCGCCAGGAATTTGTGCTGCTGAGCCACCGCTAGGGTCTGCCAATCCGTTCCCTGCGCCGGCGTTTCCACCAGTTCCGGCGGCACCACCGGCGTTTCCACCACCCATACCACCTAACGCACCTCCTAGAGCGCCGCCGACGGCATTGTTCATCGCACCGCTAAGCATTTGTTGCAAGCCGGTGGTGTCATAGGGGTAGTACCTGACAGTTGCACGAATATCTTCAGAGACCATGTTCAAGATGGCTCTGGCCATCTGAGCTTGTCGGACACTATCTTTTCCACGCGTTCCATTGACCAGGAACAATTGCACAAGACCACCGATCAGTACAGAAACCACGGCGGTTAAAGCGAGGGCTAGAAGTAGTTCCAGCAACGTGAAACCGGCGTGAGGCTTGCGATGCTTTCGTGCAATCATTGTGTACCTCCGGTTGTTCCGGTTGCACTCGATGTGGCCCCATTTGCACCGCTTGTAGTTGTCGAAGCAGGCAATGTATCGAGTCCTAAACTTGGATCGATCATCCAGCGCACGATAAAGAACATCTCTCGGTTCTCCGTCATTCCGGCTTCGTCGGTGATGCTCAATCTTACGCCGACCATGTCGGGCCGCACGGCAGTTACTGTTTGCAATTGGTAGTACCAAGTGCCGCTTGGAACGATGTCTGTTATAGGGGTCCAGCCAACAGCGCCTTGTAAAGGGATCGCTCCCGTGACGATCTCCGCCATTTTGGACTCGGCGAGGATCTGCGCGGTGGCCAATCGATGAGCGATCAGCCCATTGTCTGTAGCGGTCCAGGAAATTTGTGCGAGGATTCCTGCGGACATCGCAAGGATTGCGAGCGACAGGACGACTTCGAGTAGCGAGATCCCTTTACGGCATCGGCGATTTGCTTTTGACATCTACCAACCTCCTTTGTTAGGAGCGGCATTTGCGACCGCAGGAACAGAACTTGCGTCAACCGAAGAGAGTTTCACGATGGAGGAGCGTCCGGTGACACCTCGAAGTTGGATCGCCATCCTGCGGCCTCGCGAGTCAGCTAAGATGACTTGTGCCGTGGTCGATGATCCATCGGGATAGACTAGGAGTGGCGAGGATATGCCACCAGCGGCGGCCGTTCCGACACCGGCCATTGGGACGGTTTCGCCAGACTTCTGGATTTCGAGTGCATTACGGGCATCGACTAACGTCTCGACACCCATGAATTGGACATCGCTTTCCAGTTGTTTGGCGTTCTCATCGGTGATGGCGTTGGACAGAGCGACTTGTCCATTGCTCGTGCGTTCCGTTTCGACAACGCCGCCTGCTGTCATCAGGGTTGCACCTGCGGAAGCGTCTGAGTCTTCGTTGCCGCTGAGCCACGGTTCGATGGTATAGGTATTGCCGTTGATTGTCGCGCGGAAAACCTGCGCTTGCCCGGTCCGCATCGCGTTGACACGGGCTTCGAGAAGTTCGTTCTGAAGCCGTTCTGCAGATTGTTGCAAACGTCTGCTGGTAACCATCGCGTCGAGCGTTGGAAACGCAATTGCAGCGAGGGTTACCAGGATGATCAGGACGAGGATTAGCTCAAAGAGCGTGAAGCCATTACGACGCGGTAATATCATCGGAGGTTCCGGACTGACCGTCCGCTCCAACACTTCTGAGTTCAAAGGTCGATCCGTTGACCTTGTACTCATAGGGTCGATTCCAAGGGTCTGCTGGGATCTTATCAAGAAGTTTCGTCCAATCGCCTGGGTTCGCCAGATCGGATGGTTGGTTCATCAGTGCGTCAAGCGAAGGTGGCAGTTGTTGCATCATCAACTGATACTGCTTTACAGCTGAAGAGAGCTGTGCGAGTTGAGCGGTTGCTGCCCGCTTGTTGGCTTGGTCGAGCACACCGGTGAAATTTCGGATCGCAAATCCTGCGATCACGACCAAGATAATCAGCACCAACATCACTTCCAATAGGGTAAACGCGCGACGTAAGCGACGTTGCGAGCGGCTGAGTTTCATGGTTTTCTCCTTCCAAATGTCTATTACTGAAATGGGTTGTGTTTCTGGGTGCATACTACAGAGTATTAGCACTATTGAGAACCGGCAACATCAAAGCGAGCACCACGAACATTACTAGTCCGGCGAGGACCAGTAGCATGACAGGTTCTAGCAATCGGATGACGGTCTCCAATCGTCGAAAAGTTGTCTTCTCTAAATTGTCGGCGATATCGACCAAAACGGTGTCGAGCGTGTTGGATTCTTCGGCTACGGAAATCATTTCGACAACGGTTGGTGGAAAGTGACCAGATTTCTCTAGTTGCTTCGCCAATCGCTGACCAGCGGTGATTTCCGCACTCGCGTTGGATACGGCTTCGGAAAGGATTTTATTTCCCGAAGCTGCACGGCTAATTTCGAGTGACTTGAGAATAGGAACACCGTTTTTGAGCAAAGTTCCGAGCACTCTGCAGAATCTGGCGACTGCCAAGTTCAAAAAGACACCTCCGAGCATGGGGGTCTTGATTTTGACCAGATCCGCCCGGTATTGGCCTTCGGGGGTTTCTAAGTATTTTTTCAACAGCAGGATTGTCCCTGCGATCGCTCCGAGTACGATCCACCAATAATTTTGGACGAACTTACTGATACCCAGAAGTAATTCAGTCGCGGCAGGTAGTCCACCTTTGGCACGCATGCTCTGAAAAATCGTCTCGAATTTTGGGACGAAGAAAATCAGTAGCACGGTCACCACTACGACACCCACACCCATCACGAACACGGGATAGGCAAGGGCGCTGATTGTTTTCCCTTTTAGCTCTTCTTGTTGTTCAACAAACCCCGAGACCCGTTCGAGTGCGTCTTCTAAGAAGCCACCTTCGCTTCCTGCGCGGGTCATGTTGACAGCCATGTCGTTAAATATGCGGGGATACCGCGCCATCGCATCGGGTAGGGATTCACCTTCCTCTACTTTGGCTTTGATCTCAGCGATTGCATTTCGCAGGGTGCGACTCGAGCCGCTTTGTTGCGATAGTACGGAAAGGGCTTTAAGCATGGGCACACCGCTACGCAGAAGCGAGGCGAGTTGGCCATAGAATGCCGCCATTTGATTCCCACCGACCCGACCGGTCTTGCGAACCTGCTTGGTCTTGTCGACTTTGATGGAAATCGGAAACAGTGATTTCGCGCCGAGTTGCGAAGCCGCATCGCGAACGCTTGCGGCGGACACGGTTCCTTGTACGGACTTGCCGGACATGTCTCGGGCGATGTAAGCGAAATCAGGCATGCTGAAATGCTCCCCGAACCAAATGAGCAAACGGATCGCAATTCTTTTGCATCATCCGAGTGTGTCTCCTTTGGTTGCTCTCAAGACTTCGTCCATGCTGGTGGTACCTTCGAGCACTTTTCGAAATGCATCCATTCGAAGTGTAAGCATGCCGTGTTTGAGGGCCAGTTTCTTGATTTCGAAACTGCTCGCACGGTCGTGGGCAAGCTGCCGGACTTCTTCGTTGGTGATCAGCAATTCGTAGATACCGAATCGACCGGCATATCCCAATCCACGGCAAGCTCGACAGCCCTCTGCCATGTAAATAGGTTTGTCTTGGAGTTGTTCCCAAGGAAAATCGCGTGGGAGTTCGTCGCGCTTCGGGTGATAGGGTTTTTTGCATTCGGGGCACAAGCGACGAACGAGTCGTTGAGCCATGATTCCTTCGACCGTGCTCGCCACGAGGAAGGGTTCAATACCCATGTCGACAATTCG
>JBEICB010000214.1:0-8176 GCA_040373655.1 Pirellula sp.
AACCGCTGCCGGAAAGTAAAGAAACTGAAGAGGCTTTCGATTTACAAGCTCGCAAAGAGGCCTTTTGGGTTTGGAAGGGTATTGCGGATACTCCGGTTCCGCAAGTCCGTGATGAAGAGCAAGCGGAGGGGGCCAGTGTCTCTTCAAACCTTGAAAGAATTTGGGCAGGGAATTCGATCGATGCCTACGTCTTGCAATCGCTCCGAAGGGCAGGTTTAAAGCCAAATGAGCAGGCGGATCGCCCAACCTTGATTCGTCGCCTGTATCTTGATTTGATTGGCGTGCCACCGACTCCCGAGGAAGTTTCACAGTTTGCAAACTCAACGGATCCGGAATGGTATGCATCTCTGCTTGATTCGCTCTTGGCGAACCCGCAGTTTGGGGTTCGCTGGGGACGCCACTGGTTGGACTTGGTCCGTTTTGCGCAGTCGCGGGGGCATGAGTTTGACGAGGATATCCCATCGGCTGAACCCTATCGCGACTACGTGATTCGAGCATTGAATGAAGACGTTCCATACAGCGACTTTCTCGTTGAGCATCTTGCTGGTGACTTGATGTCCGCCCCACGCACTCACCCGACGCTTGGTTGGAACGAATCTGTATTGGGGACGGGTTTTTGGCATTTTGGGGATTGGGTTCACTCACCGGTCGATGCTCGCAAGGACGAAACAGATCGACTGGACAACATGGTCGATGTATTCAGCAAAACATTTCTTGGAATGACGGTGGCATGCGCTCGTTGCCACGATCACAAATTCGATGCGATCAGCCAGGAGGATTACTATGCACTGTTTGGGTTTTTACGGAGCAGTGACTATCGGTTGGTTCGGTTCGAAACGGATTTGCAACATCGTAAAATAGCGGCTTCGCGGGAGGCCCGTTTTCTATCGATTCAAGATGATGCAAACAAAGCTTTGAAGCGTTTGGTCGAGTTAGTGCCACCTTTAGAGGGAATCGATAATGCGGAGGATCCGCGAGCGAAGTGGCTTCTTGAAAGTGCAGCAAAAATAGCTCAACACCGCAACTTGACCGCTAGCTTGGTAGATCCACAAGCACAGAATGTCGTGTTCGATGCCCGATCGGCAGATCCTAGCTTATGGACTTCGGACAGTGTCATTTACGGATCGGGGCCGAAACTTGCTGGATCCCTCCACTGGACTCAAGGTGTCGACGGTTCGCGATGGAGCATCCATCGATTGACGGAAGGAGTCCGAGACTCGTTCTGGAACCCAATGACTCAAACTTCACATGGAGTCAATCGCCAGAATCGCTATTCACAGGTACAAGAAGCGGGCAAGTTGATGCCGACTCGCAAATTCACGTTGCAGTCGGGGAAAGTTTCCTATTTGGTCAGAGGTAGTTTCCGGGCTTTTGCAAGTATCGATTCTCACCGATTGATCGCAGGTCCACTGCACGGCGAGACACTTTTTGAAAACGGGGGCCCGGATCAAGAATACCGCTGGGTAACCCATTCGCTCGATCGGTACAAAGGTAAGACCGTACATATCGAACTTTCCCCATTACAGGACAAAGCTTTTGCGATCGTTCAAATCATTGATGGGATGCCGCCAGCCGTTGTGCCTGCCGCAAGCTTGGATCTTGCAGCTAGCATCGCTTTATGGAATGACATCAGAGCACTAGCGATTCAACAACAAGCGGGAGTTGATACGACTGGATGGAGCGAAGTTGATCGAGCGGCCGTCGCGCAGTGGCTGGCGAGTTTGCTTGAAAGCCGCGAGTATGCTTACCCTACGAGCTTGACTCAAGAAGTGCTCGCGCAAGTCGCTCAGGCGTTTGAGCAGCTAAGTGCGACGGTGGCTGATGGGCGTCAGTACGATCAGAAGCTCGCAGCCGAGACGCCTTGGCATTCTCAATTGGCGCTAGCGATGCGAGACGGTAGTGGAATCAACGATGCTTTGCTGATACGCGGAAATCACCTACGACCTGGCAAGGAAGTGCCGCGAAGGAATTTGGAAGCTCTTGGGGGAAACCCACCATCTACAGACCCTATTTCTGGATCGGGTAGGAATCGCTTGGCAAGTGCATTGCTTGCACCTGACAATCCATTAGTAGCCAGAGTCGTTGTCAATCGCTTATGGCATCATCTGCTTGGACGGGGCATCGTTGCGACAACGGATGATTTTGGAGTATTGGGTGCAAGACCAACGCATCCAGAATTGTTGGACCACCTCGCAGTGTTGATGGTAGAACGAAGATGGTCTCTCAAGTCCATGATACGAGAAATTTGCCTTTCGAGTGTTTATAGGCAGGACACACGCCCGAGTGCATTGGCCAAGCAGATCGACCCGGACAATCAATGGTTATCGCACGCGCGGGTTCGGCGACTTGAGGCCGAGTCGCTGCGCGATACGTTGATGGCGATTTCTGACGAGTTGGATTTTCGTGGCACCACGCCTGAGGTTCCAAGTGTTCCTGTGCATTTGACAGAGTTCTTGGAGGGGCGAGGAAGACCTGGGCGCAACGGACCATTGGATGGCGCTGGAAAACGAAGTATTTACTTGGAAGTCCGTCGCAATTTCCTCAATCCGATGATGCTCACCTTTGATGCCCCTACGCCGTTTAGCAGCATGGGGAGGCGCAATGTATCGAATGTACCTGCGCAGTCGTTGATCTTGCTGAATGACCCGTTTGTGCATCAGTTAGCAGATCGATGGGCGGATAAGGTTTTGCGTGTCAGCGATAACGATTCGGACCGGATTCGTTGGATGTGGCTCAAAGCCTTCTCTCGTGAACCGACCAACCAAGAGCTTGAGTTAACGCAGCAATTCGTCAAATCCGCTGATTTTGCGAACCCTAAAGATGCTTATCGGTCTCTTGCGCACATGGTGATGAACAACAAAGAGACAATTTACAGGTTCTAAAACATGCTGGGGATTTGGTGATGAGAGAGCAGAGGGTGAATTCGAGATTTCAAGCTATTCGCATGGGGCATCGTCGAACCTTTTTGGGATTGAGCGGTGCATTGGTAGCAGGTGTTGCGTGGAGCGGGGCAGATGCGATGCGAACCGAAGCAGCATCCGCTGCGCAGGTTCCTGGCCGTGGCGGGGAGGTGGACAAGCCTGGACGATTGTTTGCTTATATTGGGACATTCAGTTCCCCGCTGAAGGACACGCTACCGACGCAAGTGGATTTACCGCCCGGCAATGGTAGGGGCATTCATATTTATGAAATCGACCGAGAGGATGGACAAGGAAGTTACCGAGGTTGTTTTGAGTTAGGGACTAGTCCGAGTTGTTTAACGAGTAATCGTTCGGGGACTTGGATGTACAGCGCGAACGAGACCGATCGTAGGGAGCCGCCGCAAGGATCGGATGCTTCGACGGGAGCTACACATGGTACGGTCAGTGCTTTCCGTGTGGACCGTGAGACAGGGATGTTGAAAGAACTCAATACGGTGCTTTCGGGGGGGGCTGGTCCCACCTATGTGTCTTTGCATCCGAGCGAGAAGTATCTTTTTGTGGCTAACTACTTTGGTGGATCGGTAGCGGTTTTGCCGGTGCTGCCAGACGGAAGACTGGGAGAGGCGACGGATATCCAGGTTGATCAAGGCGAGTTAGGTCCAACGCGTTCTGAGCATGCCGCAACAGGGAGTTTTGCATTTAGTGGGCATGATCGCACGCATGCACACATGATTGCGACCGATCCGACGGGTCGATTTGTTCTTCACGTTGATTTGGGGCTCGACAAGATTTTCGTTTGGCGATTCAACGAAGTTTCAGGCAAGCTTACACCAGCAGTTGTACCTTTCGTTGCGTTACCCCCTGGTGATGGTCCAAGACATTTTCATTTTCATCCTAATGGAAGATGGTTGTATTCGATCCAAGAAGAGGGATCGACGATGGCAGTATACGATTGGGATGGCCTTGAGGGGCGTTTGAAGCATCGGCAAACGATATCGACGTTACCTGCTGGGTATGCGGGTAGCAATTTCTGTTCTGAAGTTCTCGTATCGCATGATGGGCGTTATGTGTATGCCGGCAATCGCTTGCACGACAGCATAGCAATTTTTGCGGTGGAGTTAGATGGAACTCTGCGGTATGTCGGCGAGGAGTGGACGCGAGGAAATTATCCGCGTAGTTTCACGATTGATCCTAGCGGCGAGTGGTTGCTATGTTGCAATCAGCGCGCTGACAACGTGGCTATTTTTCGTGTGAATCGATCGACTGGTGCTTTGGATTTCACAGGACATTATCTGCCGGTTGGAAACCCATCGATGGTTCAATTTTTGACGTTGTAGCCGAGGCGATTGTTTACTTGTGCTTTCGATGCAAAACGGTTTCGATTAAAGAAGCAAAGAAGCAAAGAAGCAAAGTCGCAAAGAAGCAAAGTCGCAAAGAAGCAAAGTCGCAAAGAAGCAAAGTCGCAAAGAAGACGGTGAATTATTTGGGCTGCTGAACTCATGTTGTGGGTAGTTCAATAGTGCCGGTCGTGCGAGCACTCCGGTGAGTTACGCATCATCGTTCGACGTGGCGAGGCTGTCACCGGGTGGCTTGCGCCGCACCGCATTTATTTTTTTGCGTCGTTTATCGCTTGCTCTGCACGAAACTGGGCGTAATACCTTTGCGAGATACTCTCGACGATCCGACGATAATGTTCGATCGCTTCGAGCAATTGCGAAGAGTCCGGCAATTGAATAATGAATGCGAGTTGCGAAAGCTCTACCGCATCTGTTGGAATATCATGTCTGTTTTTTGTGTTCATCAGACGTAAGCCCGATTCCACACCACGAAGAAAGTAATAAGCGTCCCGCAACTGCAGGGCGTCGATCGGCGATAAGATTCCGTTTTTGCGCAAGGCTTCCAAGCGTTCGATTGTGCCACGTAGCCATGGGTGTGACGTTCGATGCAAGTGTTTCGCATAAAACAAATGGGCCAAAGTTTCAACATCGAGCGTACCACCCCAGCCCCGTTTGATGTTTTGTTCGCTCGCCGTCTCCTCAAGCGTTCGGCGCCAGTGGATCAACTGCATACTCTCCTCTTTGCCCCAGCGCATCCGGTGTGTCAGCATTTCGATCTTTGCTTCGCATCGATTGACAAAGTCTTCATCACCCAATACTCGAGCGGTTAAAAATGCAACTTGATGCTCGATACTTTCCTTGCGATCTATCCAATCGTGACTTTTTATATACTCCAGGAAATTGTTGGTCGACCAAGCCAACAGTGCGGACCGATTCACAGAAAACTCCCACGGTTTGAGTTCAAACAATCGTCCATGCCCAGTGATTCGATTTGCAGTTTGAATCAATCGTTGTGCGACTCGATGAAAGAACAGTCCACAAATTTCAGTCTTGTCCGATTCATATACCACAACAACCGAAGCATCGCTGTGATAATTTGGTTCCCTGGCAGCAAATTTCCCTAACACTAACAAACCGTAATTTATCGGCTTGCCATCTTCTCCGTGAGGGATCTCCATCTCTTTGGCAACTTCTGCATAAGCATCTCGCAATACGCGCAACATACAGACTTCGTGTACGTCGGATAGCGCTCGATGGGTTTCAGAAACACTTTCCTTACCCAAGATATCTCGAACCCCGATTGCCAAGTGCATCGCGTTGCGGAATGCCAAAGTCACCTTCAATGACTCCCCGGGACTTTTACGCAATTCTTCCAATGTATTGGTTAATTGAGCTAAATTAGGCAAGGATTCGAGCATCAGCGAATCGAGCAGATCATCGATCATACCTGGATTGCTCAATAAGATTTGTACTAGATACGGACTCGAACCGCACAGCCGAATGTATAAATCCATCGACGGTGCATGGCTAGCAAACAACTCCCATAACACTCCTCGGCAGCCCAACGATCGGGATGTCGAAATCAGATGGTGCATTGTGCTACCGGGTGACGGCGTCGCCAGAATCCGCTCTACCAAATGATCCGCAATCCTCGCTAAGTGGTATCGACAAGTTCGGGAAGATAGAACGCGGCTTTCTTCTCTTGCTAATTCCTGTAGCCCTTCTACAAGTGTTTGGTTTATCTGTTTTGGGCTTACTTTGGAGAGATTCTCCGCATCGCGAACTCCACACAAGACCATGCTCGCGATTTCGTTACGAACAAAGGGCTCAATAGTTAGATACTCATCCGCCCAACGTTCGCACAGAGCGAACCATTCTTCAAAATCCTTCTTGGGGATCGATATCATTCCGTCTTCGCTTTGCGAAATCCTCTTTGACCAATCTTTTGCAAATGATGCGAGAGGCTGTAGCCATGGGATCCGGTAAACTATGGCATTCCAAGCATCCTCGGGCTTCTTTAATCCATGCACCATCTGCATTACAGCGCGGACCCAAACCAGTGTCTGACGTAGAGCTTCGGCAGGTACACGAATCAAGTCACCTGGATTGATCGACATTGCATCGCTCGGTGAACCGACCGCAGCATGCTTGGAAAGTGTGCGCAAGCCATAATGATAGATACCTCCCAAATAAGCAGAATCGAGTTGTGTTCGATATCGAGGAAAAATCAGTTCCTCGACTTCGCTTAAGAATTCGTTCGCTAATTCGTTGTCTCCAGCTAATAGATTTGCTCCGAGCAACGCCGGCAACTCAATTGCGGATGCTTGTGAAGGTAACGCATCTACCAAGTGTCGCCAGTTCGATATTTTCCGCGACTCGGCCCGAGCGCTACGATTGAGCAGTGGCCATTGAAGCGAAATCGCTTCATCGGAAACCAATTTGAGGAGTTCTTCGAATCGCTCCACTGAGCGAGCTACGACGAAGTCGTCGTGCAAGGTCACTCCGGCATGTATCCCAAAAAGCTGCCAGGTTTCCTTGCCCGTAGCAGAGCATCTTAAGGCCCCAGTGCAATCTCCCAGCACGAATAAAGCAACGCATGGTGCAGAAGTGCCAAGTCCCCCTATTCGTTCTCGATGCGAGACGTCCCAAACTTTACGAAAGAACTCTTGTCGTGCCTGCAGATCGCGGCCAGCTAAGTAAGCTTGCCGCAGTTGCAGAAGGGTTCCAGAAGAATGAGAAGCTAAGCGTTGCACAGATCGATTGCGCCCGGACCAAGTTCGAAGTGTTCGACGAAATATTCAACTGAGAATTTACCGCAGTTGCAATTATCGCAGTCGGAAGGGGATACCTGCGGTTTCTGCGATTTGTGAATCCCCAAATTCCACTTCGTGAACGACCAGTTCCTCAGGAAACGCCGGTCCCCGTTCAAGCCATAGTGGAGATTGGAAATCCCCTGCGGCATTCCCACCCGTCTGCTCGCCAGAGGCTGGATTTCCATCCCCTTGAGTGGCAATCACTCCATGATACCTCGTAAGCTCCAAAGTCGCTAGGAAGGTCGCAACGAGAGCACTTTTGTGCATACCGGGCTCGAAAAATTCATGCAATTCGACCCGTTCTCCACCTGCCAAGCGGCAGTGAATCCGCTGCATGTAGACGTGGATTGGTGTGTCATCGTACCGAATTTCCTGCACCGGTGGCTTGTGCCGCGATTTCAGAATCCGACCAAAAGCGCTTACTAGATCCCAAACTTCAATTCGAGCGATAGGTACTTCGCTAGAAGCCGTACGTTTCCTAGGTGGATTAGCAAAAAGGCGTCCGTAACGCAGTTGCCACACGCGACTCTGCTCATCGAGCATACAAGCCAAATCGCGGAATCGCTTGTACTGAATCAAGCGGTCGACCAATCCTTCGCCAAACGACTCTTGCGTTTCCTCGCCGTCCATTTCCTCTTCGGATTTGCTGGGCAGCACTCGCTCGGCCTTGTACTCAATCAATTGACTAATCACATCGATGAACTCGGAAATATTTTCCAAATCCAATTCTGCTAAGATCCCTACAAACTCCGCATACTGCTTGGTGATTCGAGCCAACTCGATCGATTCGATATCGACCTCTTCACGCCGGATCAGAAATAGCAAGAGATCCAGCGGTCCATGATAACTCGGTAAATCGACGTCGAAGGCGACCATTTAGCGTGTGAGCCCTGCCGAGAATTGGAAAACTTGTCTCTCGTCGTTCGCACCATAAGCGACTGGAACGGCAAAGTCGAACGCGAGTGGTGCTGGTCCAAGTGCAGGGATCGCGATACGAAACCCTAAACCTGGTGCAACGCGGAACTCATCCCAGTTGATATCTATGTTTCTCTCCACGGTACCGTAGTCCACGAAGGCCACCATGCGCAACATGTCGTCTGCAGTG
>JBEICB010000090.1:0-19833 GCA_040373655.1 Pirellula sp.
CTAAAGAGTTTTTGTTCAACCACTAATAGCGGTCGGAAAAGTAGGACCATGATATCGAGTTCTTTAAACTGTCGGTTGATGTCTCTTATGAATCCTCTCAGAACTACTTTAACGTTGTTGGTTTTCTATTTGGTTAGCCCGTGTGTGGTGCAAGGTCAGTCCGTATGCCTACCGTTGCCGCGGTTGTTGTCCATACAACCGATGGGCGGCCGGATTGGTACGACGTTTGACGTCACCGTTGTCGGCGAAAACATGGAGGAAGCCGGTGATTTATACTTCGAACATCCCGGGATTTCGGCGGTTGCCAAACGTGATGCGCAGGGAAACTTGGTACCGAACCAATATGCTCTTACGATTGCTCCAGAGGTTTCTGAGGGCTTGTATGAGGCGAGGATCACGAGTCGATTGGGGATCTCTTCAGCTCGGATTTTTTCGGTAGGGAGTTTACCTGAACTCACACAAGTACCTGGAAATACGGCAGTTTCTTCCGCGTTGGCATTGCCGGTCCCGTCGGTATGCAATGCGACGGTCAGTTCCCGTGCAGTCGATTACTACAGCTTCGATGCAGAGGCTGGCAAACGGTATTTAATTCATTGTGGTTCACGGGGAATTGACTCTAAGCTGGATCCTGTATTGATCTTGGGTGACGCCAACGCTGGGGATTTGATCGCTCAGCGCACTGGAGATGTGATCGACTTTATCGCCAAAACAACAGGCAAGCATACGATCAAGGTTCACGAACTGACTTATAAGGGAGGGCAAGGTTACTTTTATCGATTGACGCTACAAGAGTTGCCGCTAGATGCTCCGGTACCGACGTTTCCTGTTACTCGCAGTGTCAGCGCTTTTTCTTGGCCACCCGTAGGGTTGGCTGCTCAAGCATCGATGAAGGAAGTGGAAGACAAGGATGTCCAAGCGATCCAGTTACCGTTGGATGTAGAAGGACGATTTTATCCGGCGGCTGACTCCGATACGTATGAATTCACGGCTCAAGCAGGAGAGACTTGGTGGATCGAAGTTGCTTCAGAGCGTCTCGGGCGTCCCACGGATCCGACGGTGTTGGTGCAAATGCTCAAACCCAACACACAGGACTGGATGGATGTGGTGGAACTCAATGACATCGCGAGTCCGATGAAGCCATCAAGCAATGGTTATGCGTACGACGGTCCTCCGTTCGATGGAGGTTCAACCGATGTGCTTGGTAAATTGGAGATAAAGGAGACGGGCACGTATCGATTGTCGGTAACAGATCTGTTTGGTGGAACGCGTAAGGATCCGAGAAACAAGTATCGTTTGGTGGTGCGCAAGGCTCAGCCGGATTTTGCAGTCGTGTCGTGGGGGTTGCACATGGAGTTGCGCAATGGGGATCGGAATGCTTTGTCGAAACCATTGGCTCTGCGGGCAGGGAGCACCGTGGCATTGGAGGTTGTCGCAGTACGACGCGATGGATTTGATGGTGAAATTACTCTTAGCATGGACGGTTTGCCTGCGGGAGTAAGCGCAGCGGGGCTAAAGATTCCGGCAGGAAAGATGCGTGGTATCGTACTTCTTACTGCTTCCCAAGACGCACAGCAGGGACTTTCGAATGCGACGCTAACATCCAGTGCGGTGCTTGGAGATCAGAAGGTAACGCACCCAGTGCAAATGGCCCAGATGGTCTGGCCAGTTGTGGATTCTTGGGGCGAGATTCCGGCAACACGTTTAGTTTCGGGGATTCCGGTTTCTGTCGCCACATCGGAACTTGCACCGTTAAGCTTGGCTAGCGCGGAGCGGAAGGTCTATGAAGTCAAGCAGGGGGAAGTGTTAACCGTTCCCTTGACCCATACGTTGCGAAGTGAGTTTTCAGGGAATGTATTACAACTCAAGACGTTTGGTCCGAGCTGGGAGTCCAATCCACCGTTTGACATTTCATTGAGTGCAAACGGTTCAGAGGCCAAACTGCAGTCTGGGGTCGTAAAGGCTCCACCCGGTGAGTACACGATCGCTTTTTATGGGGCTGCGGTGGCGAAGTACAGATATAACCCAGTCGGTGTGACTTTGGCTGAGACACAAGTTCGTAAGGCAGAAGAAGCCTTGCAGAAGTTGATTGAGGAATTAGCGCAAAAGACACAGCAAGCCGCAGGGGCGGCTGTGGAACAGAAGGCGGCTGCGGATGCGGAAGTGGCGGAATGGATGAAGCGGAAAATGGAGGCGGAGAAAGTGGTAGCTTCTTCTAAAGAGCAATTAAAGCAGGCACAGAGTAAAGCCGAGCCTCGCGATACCGCGGAGATCATTGTTTCCGAACCTGTTACCGTTCGTGTGTTGCCGGCGAGTTAGAGAGTGGCGTAATCACTGCCTTATGGGCATACAATGAGGGTTTTCATTGTGCTTGGGAAGTCCGCTGTTTTGGTCCCTGGGTGCCGAGTTTGGGGGCATTTTACATGGATCGGTTCAAGGGGCATCCGCGATGACGGCAGATGCTTGCTGTAAGGGATGGGTTCCTTGTGGCAGAGCGCGTGTTGGAAGAGTGGTTAGGACCACGCAAATACGATCGGTTGTTGGGTCTGCCCAAGCGATGGTTCCGGTCGAACCGGTGTGCCCAAAGGATTGGGGGGATATCTTTACTCCGCTGCTGCGCATATCGACATCGAATCCCAGTCCACGTGATTCCAGGGGCGAGGGATTTTGATTGGTGATCAATTCGCATTGGGCAGAGGCGGGCATGAGGAGGTCATCAGTATGAATGAGAGTGTCGAGAAGTTTCGCAACATCTTCTGCGGAACAATGAGCGCCGCCCCACGGAGCGCCGAGTGCTCGCCAATATGGGCTATTCCAATTCCAGCTTGCTGAATCCGATGATCCTCCTCCGGCTTCCGGTGCTCCGAATTCGACTTGGCAAGGCATAAGGCAACTTTGTGGCAGATTACCTAGCCCCAGAGCGGAGCATTTCATATCGAGTGGGTTGAAAACTCGCTTTTGGACTAATTCGATGATTGAGTTACCCGAAATACGCTGAGCGATTGCGGCCGCGAGGAGGATACCCATGCTGGAGTACTCATAAGACGAGCCGGGTGGGAAAGCAACAGGCAGTTTCGTACAGGAGTCAACGAAGTCCTCGAGAGGTCGATGACGGCTTCGAAGCTCCGCGTTATTTGGGAGTTGGTCGGGCAGACCGCTGGTGTGGGTGAGAAGATGCCGGATATGTATTGGATCAAATTGCTTACGAGGAAATTCAGTAAGGTAATTGGTGACCGGTTCATCGAGTGAGATGTTTTTTTCAGCCAGCAAGGAAACAACGGCCGTGATGACAATCGGTTTAGTGATGGATCCGAGTAGAAATGCTGAGCAACTGCTGGGAGCAGAGTTAGTAGGTATTGCGGGGGTTGTGCAAGGTGCCTCAGCGAGTCCGAAATGGCGAACACCTTTCCAATTGTTGGATTGGACGCAAATCGAAGCGGCTAGAAGTATTTTGTCCGCGACTGCAGATTGGAGGATGTTGCAGGCTTGGGAAAAATGTCGTTCCATGGTAGGGGATTCTATTGTGAGAATGTCTTGGTTGTAGCGATGAGTTGGTCGAATTTTCATCCGCCCACCCAATCGAGGGGTTTTTTGATGTGCAAATAATCGCTTACGGACGCAAAAACGAAACAAAAGGGGTTTATACTAGAATCGCCGGGAAGGGCATAAGTGAATTAGATATTCCCGCGCACTGATGATGAGACCCCCCTCTTTACATTCAATTTTTCGAGGGTGGTCGCGGTTCCAATCGTTCTAACAGCAGGCTGGATTGAGCATGTCGAAAAGAAATCGAAAATTGGCACAACGTGTTTACAGGGTGGAACGATTGGAGTTGCGAGCGTTACTGGCTGGCGATGTGGTATGGAATAACGATCATTGGGATGCGACACCGGGGATGGAGGTTCCGGTAAAAGATGCGGAAGCATTTTATTACTCGTCTGGCAGGCTACAGGGGTTGAATGTATCGGAAGCCAAGTTGGTGATAGGTTTGAACGATGCTTCGGTGTCGTTACCGGACTTTTTGCAGGTCGATTACGGGTTGGGTGGGCGTGCGAGAGTTTATCAAACGGCGCAACGTCTGACTCCTGAGTTACTTCAGGCAATCGAGTCGCTGCCAGGGGTTACGTATACGGCACCGGTGTTTGTCGGTCTGACAACGGGAGCAGATGCTGCGGTTCTCGACGAGTTCATTGTGGATCTGAAGGCGGGAGTATCGGCCGAGTCTTATTTCGGTAGTCTTCCCGAAGTGGCAAGTTATCGTCCTTTGGATGGAAGTACAGATCAGTTTGTGGGTACTTTCTCAGGGTTGTTTGGACGCAAGGCCTTGGAGCGTGTCAACGCGCTTTCGGGAAGTGATCTGGTTGATTGGGCATCGCCGAACTTTTACCAAAACTGGCAGAAGTTCTATATTCCGAACGATCCGCGAATTGGCTTTCAGTGGCATTTGCGAAACACAGGCCAATCGGGCGGTTTATTTGATGCGGACTCTGATGTTACAGAAGCATGGGATGTGAACCGAGGTGGGTCGCAGAACATTGTCATTGCGGTGATTGATGACGGAGTTCAGTCGACACACCCGGATTTGAATGTGTGGACGAATCCTGGTGAGATAGCGGGTGACGGCGTCGACAACGATCTCAATGGTTGGATAGATGACATTCATGGGTGGAACTTCGTATTCGGTACGAATCAGACCGAACCACAGAACAGCGATTCGCACGGGCCTGCAGTGGGTGGTGTTGCCGCTGCGCGCGGGGACAATGGGCTTGGAGTTGCCGGTGCGGCTTACAACTCCCAGTTGATCTCGATCAAGATGTTTGACGACATCAATGTGGCATCGGATGCGAATATCGCATCTGCTCTGCGTTATGCAGTGGGCATAAATCGTGCCGGAAATGGGACTTGGGATGCGGGAGATTTGGTAAATAATTCTTGGGGGGGCGGTCTGGAATCGGCAGCCATCAATTCAGCACTTGTTGCGGGTACGACGACGGGGCGAAATGGGCTTGGTGGAACGTATTTGTTTGCCACGGGTAACAGCTTCGCGGCGACGTTAAGCGAACCGGCAGCGCAAGCGGCAAATATTCCCGGTGTGATTGCAGTTGGAGCGACGAACAATCGAGGAACTCGGTCGGATTACAGTAATTACGGTGTTGGCTTGGACTTTGTTACTCCGAGCGATGATTTCCGTACGGGATATTTGGCGATCGATACTACGGATAGGACTGGTACAGATGGATACGAAGCGGGTGATTACACCGGCAATGGCACGGGGGCATCTGGAGGGTCAGGCTTTGGTGGAACTTCGTCTGCGACACCGTTGGCAGCGGGTATTACGGCATTGGCGTTAGCCCAAGCTGATGCATTGGGGATTTCGTTGAATCCGGTTGATCTTCGCGCGATGATGCGAAACAACACGGATCTCATCGGTGGAGCAACCTACAGTATCAATACTGGAAGGAACAACGAGTATGGATATGGCCGGCTAAACGCTCAGTCGCTATTGAATGGAATAGGTAACGCAGAGATTTCTGTGGTGAATGCCACCCAGGAATTAGCTCAAGGTGCTACGGTAGCGCTGGGTGCTGCTTTGACGGGCCAATTTGCCGAGACCACGGTGCGAATTCGAAACCAAGGTACAGAAGACTTGGTAATCGACTCGATCTCAACACCGGCTGGCTTTTCTGTTCCCAATTTTCGTCCGTCGACTTTGGGAATCGGGCAGGTTCTCTTGTTAACGATCCGTTTCAGTCCAACTGCACCGGGTAACTACGCAGGCAACTTGTTTATCAACAGCAACGATGCGAACGAATCAGCATTCCGATTGCGTTTAACGGGTTCGTCAACAGCTCCGAGGATCGGAGGAACGGCTTTCGAAGATTTTGATGGTAATGGGGTGTTTGAAGTAGACGAGCGTGGGGTATCCGATGCAGGTTTTGCTTATCTGGATGCGAATGGAAACAGTAGCTTTGATATTGGCGAGACCCGATCTGATTTGACTTCGAATGGGTTTTACGCGTTCAATCCTGTAGCGAATGGTACTTACACGGTTCGCATGGAGTTGCCGGGCTGGACACGTACTTCTGCGAGTGATTTTTATACGGTCACGTTGTCCAATGCATCGGACTATTCGATTGGTAACGATTTCGGGTTTGGAAAGAACGATCGTGCGTATCCATTTGTGATCGAGGATCTCGATGGTGATGGAGTATTGAACGGTGCGGATTTGCCGTTGCCGAATTTCCTGATCAGCGCGGGAACGGGATCGTTTTCCTATGGAAACGCGACACAAATCCCAATTCCTGATTTCACAGCAGTTCCTGGGGTGGCAACCTCCCCAATCACTGTTCCTTCCTCTGGACCGATCATTTTGGATTTGGATGTTGTCGTCAATATCACTCACACCTGGGTTAGCGACTTGACGGTCAACTTGATTGCTCCTAATGGAACCGTCATTACTCTCGCCGACTTTGTTGGGGACCCAGCTGACCAGGATTTTACAGGGACCATATTCGACGATGAAGCTGCTGTATTGATCGACAATGGCACCGCGCCATTCACGGGTAGGTTTCGACCACAACAGAGCTTAGCAGTATTTGATGGACTTTCATCTGCCGGAGTTTGGCAACTGGAGGTAATTGACAACGCTGGTTTTGACACAGGATTCATTGAGAGTTGGTCACTAGAAATCTCGGGGTTGATCGCTTCGGTGTCGAATGTCAATGGTTGGGCGCCTTTGGATTTGCCGCCGGGGCAGAGCACAGCTGTTATGCAATTGCCACCGAATTGGCAGTACACCGTTCCCGTAGATGGTACGCACATCATCGATGCGGTCGGTGGACCGATCTTTGGGATCACTTATGGTGCAAGGCTAGATCCGCTCCCACCAACAGATATCCGTTTGAGCACACCTAGGATTGACGAGAACCAACCTGTGCTTACGCAAGTCGGACAGTTGACGAGTGTTGACCCGAACCGTGGTGATACTTTTACTTACCAATTGGTGTCGGGTGCAGGTGATACAGACAACGCGAGGTTTGTCATCATAGATGATGTTCTTTATTCCAATGAGATTTTCGATTACGAGTCTAATCAGGCATTCTCAATTCGG
The DNA here is from genome assembly GCA_040373655.1 of Pirellula sp. Lineage (GTDB taxonomy): Bacteria > Planctomycetota > Planctomycetia > Pirellulales > Pirellulaceae > JBKCUI01. Next base: position 7,109 of record JBEICB010000090.1, read on the forward strand.
GTAGAGTCGAGAGATTCCACAGGCTTGACGTACGAGGAAGTGCTGTTGGTTACTGTGGTAAACGTCAATGAGATACCTTTGACGATTTCGTTGGCACCCAATGTTGTAGATGAGAACTCCAATAATGGAACGTATGTTGGGACGTTGACAAGCACGGATACCGACGTGTTAACGGATTTCGTGTTCACCTATACTTTGGTACCGGGAACTGGAGACAGTGGCAATGGGGTATTTGCCATCGTTGGCGATACGGTGGTGGTCAATGGACCGATCGATTTTGAATCAACGCCTGTGCTTACGATTCGCGTCCGGTCTACAGACGCGGGAGGTCTGTTTGTCGAAGAGATACTCACGATCAACGTAGCCAATGTGAACGAAGCTCCGACGAACATAACGCTCTCCGGTAATTCTCTTCCGGAGAACGAGCCAGCCGGCTATGAAATCGGAACGTTTAGCAACAACGATCCAGATGTTGGGGATACATTGACATATTCCTTGGTCTCCGGAGCGGGTGGTGAAGACAACATCATGTTCCAGATCATCGGGGACAAGTTGTATTCGGCAGTTACGTTTAATTTTGAGGCAAGAAGCACTTACAACGTACGCGTTCGACTGGTGGACCGAGGAGGACTTGCACTCGAACAACCCTTCGTAATCAACGTGACGGATGTAAACGAACCGCCGGCATCTGTGGTGATTTCCAATAGTCGTATTCGCGAGAATCTGCCGATCAATACATTTATCGGCACGGTGTCAGCTACAGACGGGGATTCGGGGGATTCGACCGTGATTCGAATCGTATCGGGACCTGGTGGGGAAGATAATAGTTCTTTCTATCTCGCCGGTAATGATCTGTATTCCAATGCAAGTTTCGATTACGAGTCGAAGCGACTCTTAAGTGTGTTGTTTGAAGCTCAAGATTCAAATGGATTGATTTCGTTGCAGTCGATTCAGATTGCGGTTCTAAATGTCAATGAAGCACCTTCAGAGATTCTGCTCGATCCCAACCGCGTTGCAGAAAATGCGACTTTAGGAACTTTGATTGGGGATTTAGCTACAATCGATATCGATCAAGACAACGTCTTCCGATACGAATTCGCCAATGGAGTTGGCGATACGGATAATGCACAATTCTCCATCGTTGGTACTCAGCTCTTCACGAATGGACTTTACGATTTCGACGTCAAGAAGACGTATACCACAAGGCTGCGATCGACAGACCTTGGCGGTTTGTCGGTTGAGCGAAATGTGATCGTGAATATCACCAATGTCAATGATGCACCAACGGCTTTGACGATTTCCAACAGCACGGTTGATGAAAACTCACCTATTGGAACTCGAGTTGGTGTCTTTAGTACGACGGATGCAGATGACGGTGATACGTTTACTTATTCTTTTGTTCGGGGAGCTGGGGATAACGACAATACGTTGTTCTCGATAGTCGGTAACGAACTGCGTACTGCGAATGTATTCAATTACGAATCCCGAAACAGTTATACGGTACGTGTCGTTACGCGGGATGCGGATGGGTTAATCTTTGAACAGGTTTTCCCAATTCAAATTACGAACGTCAACGAAACACCGTTGTCGGTGCGGCTATCGAAACGATCGATCGCGGAGAATTCACCGATCGACACGGTACTAGGTGTTCTGTCGACAACGGATACCGACACTCTTACCGATACCGAATTCAACTATACGCTCGTAAATGGCGATGGGGATGCCAACAACAACTTGTTCCGGATTTCTGGAAACCAGGTTTTGTTGAATGGTTCGATAAACTTTGAACAGCTTAACAAGCTTTCAATTCGTGTTCGAAGTACGGATCTTGGAGGTTTATTTGTCGAAGGGATTTTCCGGATCGATGTGACCAACGTCAATGAGTTGCCGACAACGCTTGGGCTTTCAAATAACACGATCGCCGAAAACTCGCCAGTCGGCACTGTAATTGGGTTGTTTAGCAACAACGATCCAGACATTAACGACAGTCATCTTTACACGCTCGAACCTGGGTTGGGTGGTGAAGACAATTTGTTGTTCGATATTGTTGGGAACGAGTTGCGTTCGTTCCAGAGTTTCGATTTCGAAACAAAGTCCGTGTATAACATACGGGTACGGGTCACCGATCGAGTTGGCGGATTTATCGAGTCGCCATTTGTTATTCAAGTGATTGACGGGAACGAGTTACCTAATTCGTTGGTACTAACAAGCAACAGCATCTTGGAGAACCAACCTGTAAACACGTTGATCGGTGTATTGGTTGGTACCGATCCTGATGCAGGTGCCGTTCTCTCATACTCATTGGTAGGCGGTACCGGTAGCGACGATAACACTAGTTTTGTTCTAATTGGAAACCAGATTTACAGTGCTGCCAGTTTTGATTTTGAAGCAAAGAACCTTTATAGCATTCGAGCACGCGTGGAGGATCAGTTTGGTGCCGGACTGGAACGAGTGTTTTCGATTCAGGTGACCAATTCCAATGAATCACCGACTTCGGTAAGCGTATCTCCGAATTCCGTAGCCGAGCGACTACCCATTAATTCGTTGGTTGGGAATCTGAGCACCGTGGATCCTGACGCCGGGGATAGTTTCACGTACACGCTCGTCAGCGGCGCAGGGGACGCTGATAACGCTTCGTTCCAGATTTCAGGAAATCGATTGCGAACTAGGGAAGTTTTTGATTTTGACGTGAAATCAACTTACAGTTTGCGAGTTCGTAGCGTGGACGCAGGTGGGCTAAGTACCGAATCGATTCTTACTGTTAACATTTTGAATGTGAATGATCCCCCGACGGACATTCTTCTCTCAAATACGTTGATAAGTGAAAATCAACCTTCGGGTGTTCCGACATTAGTCGGTCGGTTTACAACAATCGATGCAGATGATTCGGACACATACACCTATACGTTTGTTGGGGGAAGCGGTAGCCAGGACAACCAAAAGTGGCAGATCACCGGTGATGGCCTGTTTACGAACATCGATTTGGATTTTGAGTCGCAACCGATTCATCGAATCCGAGTCCGATCCACCGATGCCGGCGGTTTGTTTACTGAGCAGGTTTTCGTGATTCAGGTTCGGAATGTGAATGAGTCTCCAACGGCAATTGTCCTTAGCAAAACGACAATTGCAGAAAACGTACCGATAGGAACAGTGGTTGGTGCATTCTCTACGATAGATCCAGACACTTCGGATACCTTCACCTACGGCTTGGTTTCCGGCACCGGTAGTTCAGACAATTCGGCTTTCGCAATCGTTGGAAACCAATTGCAGACTCTCACTGCGATCGATTTTGAAACCAAACCTTCTTACTCGATTCGTGTGCGGACTACCGATTTGGGTGGGTTGAGTTTTGAAAGTCAGTTTTTGATCAGCGTGACGAACGTCAACGAGTCCCCAGTCAGCATCACCTTGGTGCAGAACGCGTTCGAGAATCAGTCAGTGTCTGTCGCGATTGGGCAATTACAAGCTTTCGATCCAGATGTTCCTGACACGATTACGTTTTCGAAGGTTGCTGGAATCGGGGATACCGACAACAGCCTGGTTCAAGTGGCTTCTGATGGTCGAATATTTGCATTCTCACCATTGAATTACGAAACGAAGCCTTCGTTGGCGATTCGTGTTCGCGCGACGGACGCGGCTGGGTTGGGTATCGATCGAAACTTTGTTATCAATGTGATTGATCGTAATGATTCACCCACGAACATTTCTTTGCAGCCCTCAGCGGTTCTAGAAGACAATCAAGCGGGAATTGTGGTAGGTTCCTTATCGACAGCCGATGAAGATGCGTTGGATTTGCACACGTATACTTTGGTAAGCGGTGCAGGTGATTCTGGGAACAGTAAGTTTTCGATTGATGGTTCAGACCTGATTGTCAATGAGACACTCGATTTTGAGCAGCAGTCCAGTTACTCGATTCGAGTGCGTTCTTCGGATGGAAATGGAGGAGCGATCGAGAAGGTGCTTACGGTGCAGGTTCTCAATCAAAACGAGTCGGCAAGCGATATTTTGTTAACGAATTCAACTGTTGCGGAGAATCTTCCTGTACGTACCGTTGTTGGATTGCTCAGTACTTTGGATCCGGATGCGGGTGATACGTTTGCTTACTCGTTAGTCCCGGTGGCTGGTAGTTCCGATCACGGGGCTTTCCAGATCATCGGCAATGCATTGCAGACATCTCGGGCCTTGGATTTTGAGACGCAATCAACGTACAACATCCTTGTTCGTTCGCAGGATGCTGGTGGGATCTCGATTACGAAAGCGTTCGTAGTGAGTGTATTGAACGTAGAAGAGGCTCCCGTCAATTTGGAACTGATAGGAACAAGTATCGCAGAGAATAGTCCTGTCGGTTCAACGATTGGGCTGTTGACTGCGGTCGACCCAGATCTAGCCGGACCCGTCGCATTCACGTTGGTTTCTGGTGTACTGGATAACAATAGCTTTGCGATTTCAGGAACCCAGTTGCTCGCGAATGCAGTCTTCAATTTTGAGTCCAAGTCATCCTACAGCGTACGCGTGCGTGCTACGGACATTGCTGGACAGTCTACGACTCGCGATTTTGCTATTCAAGTAACGGACGTCAATGAAGCCCCCACAGCGATCTTCTTGAGCAATTCACAAATTGCTGAGAACAATTCGGACCTGACTATCGGAACGCTTACTACGGACGATCCGGATTTCAACGAGACGATCTCCTATGCCTTAGTTGGTGGTGTCGGGGCTGAGGATAATGGGGCGTTTAATATCCAAGGTGGGAATTTGGTAGCAAAGTCGAGTTTTGACTTTGAGTCGAAGTCAAGTTATTCAGTACGGGTCAGCGGCACTGATTCGGTGGGGCAACAAGTAATTCGAAACTTTGTGATTCAAGTTTTGGATAGAAATGATACACCGACCGGCGTTGTCTTATCTCCATCGAGCCTTCCTGAAAATGCCGGTAGCAACCGTGTTATCGGAACGCTGAGTGGCATCGATCAAGATGCGGGCGATACATTTAGCTATTTCCTCATCGGCAGCAATCCAGAGTTCACGGTGGTTGGAAATCAACTTATTGCATTGCAATCGTTCGATTTTGAAACTCGTACAAGTTACGTACCGATGATTCGAGTACAGGATGGCGCAGGTGCATCCGTAACGGTTCCGGTAACTGTGTCTGTAACGAATGTGAACGAGCGTCCGACGAACATTCTTCTGAGCAGTCAGTCGGTGAACGAGAATCTTGCACCGGGCGCGCTGGTAGGGTTACTTAGTGCAATCGATGTGGATGCTGGGGATACCGCGACTTACTCTTTGGTAAGTGGTTCCGGTGGCTTTGATAACTCACAGTTCAGGATTAACGGGAATCGATTAGAGACAAATTCTCGATTTGATTTTGAGAAACGAGATTCTTATTCCGTTCGCGTTCGTGCCACGGATGCTGGCGGATTGAATTTAGAGAAAGCGTTCATCATCATGGTGAACAACATGGTTGAATTCCCGCCATTTGCGACGAACGATAGCTATAGAACTTCTTACGGTCGTCCGATCACTATGGATGTTTTGGCGAATGATTCTGGGCAAGGGGCTTCGATTGATCCATCCACTGTACGAATTGTCACGACACCGACCCAAGGTGTTGCAAGCGTATTGCCGGATGGACGGGTTCTCTTTACGCACAATATTGCTGCCCCCACTCAGATCGTATTCCAATACGACTACCGAGATACCAATCAAATGACAAGCAATGTCGCGACTGTCACGATTGAGTTCTACTCGGCGTTCCAGAATCAGGAGAACCGATTGGATGTCAATGCAGATGGAACGGTGTCGCCACTTGATGTACTTGAGGTGATCAATTACATCAACGCGAGACCGGGTGAATCGCAATTGCCATTGAATTCTCTTGATCAGCCACCGTTTATCGACGTGGATGGGGATGGTTTTGTCACGCCGCTCGATGCACTCATCGTGGTGAATACAATCAATCAGAGCCCGACAGCAAGTGGTGAAGGTCCGGACGCGGTCGATGCAGTTTTTGCTCAATCGCAAGATGTCGATATGGAATGGTTGTCAGATACAAGCGATTTGGAATCGGATCCAGTGAAGCGATCGCTGAACCGCGGGCGAGGCGTTCGGCGTTAGGGGTAACTCTGATTCCACTTATGAATTAGCGGAGGCTCGGTATTCGCAAATTGGATGCCGAGGCCTTTGTGACTAACTTTCGTTTCGCTGTTTTCATTCGGCTTTTGTATGATTGTCGAAGACCTTTTAGCGCATAGTATCGGTGGCTTGGAAGAAAAGCTATCGAAGTGGTGCTAACGCCAACCCAAGGTTGCTATACTGCGACGAGGAGCAAGTTGCGTTCGACAGGCGACTTTCTTTTGAAGATTCATCGGCGTACTGGATGGTAGGGGTGTTGCTGTGGGTAACTCAGCTCAAAATCGCGGGGATGTTCAAGGTCAGGGGAGTGGGGGTAGGCGAGTTTTTGGCGGGAAGTTCGGGCAGGCGCAGGGGCGTTTCCTCGCTGCATTACAGCGCAGAGAGATCCGTGGGTTGAAGACACGCTGGGAGAAACTCTCTTCGTCCTATGCGGTAGATTCTGTTGCACTCTTTGAGCAACTGACAGCCTTTCAGGAGGATTATCGTGGCAGGGCAGTTTCCCAATCTAACAGTCATAAAGACCAAACGCATCGATTGATAACGGAATGGGATGAAGTACTGGACGAAGCGTTGCGAAGTAGTGAACTGGCGACTTTGGAAAAGATCCAATGGGAGAGAGCAACTTTAAAAACGCTAAAGAACAAGCGTAAGGATGCAGAAACGAAGCAACGTGCAGATTATGAGCGACTGCGGGAGAAGATGGAATCGGACTTTCAGACACGACGTGCACAGGTCAAGCAGGTGCGTGATCAAGCGTTGAGCAAACTTGCGGGAGAGTCTACGGCGCTCGATGAGTCCATAGGAGAGATTCGCGAATGGGCGTCTGTGAAAACCGCAAATTCGGCTTTGAGTCAGAAGGAGTATGAAGCAACAGAGCCACCGAAAAATTGGGATCACATCCCTACACTTACCGCCATGGCGAAGGAGTACGAGACGCAACGAAAGCGATTGAGTGAGAAGCAGTTAACATTGCAGTCCAACTCGTTGGCTCGTATGGTCAGTCCGTTGTTTTTATTTGTGATCGCAATGGTAGCGGGTGTAGTTTCATTCGGTGTCACAAATGTGATTGGGAGTCCGCCACTGATCCTTGTTATCGCTTCCTTGCTCAGTGCGATCCTGGTTCCAGCAATCGTCTATCTTTCGATGCTTCCAGTCATCGGCAAGTCATTGCGAGAGGGCTTTCATGCGGTTCTGGAGGAAGAGCAGTCTTTGCGTGGATTGCTAGTCCGAGGAAGAGCGATTGCGGAAAGCAACTTTCGGAATGAGCTAGCTAGAGTTGAGGGGCAATATCAAGAATCGCGAGATCAAGCGGAGCGGACACACGAGGAACTGCTTCGACAGATGGAAGAGGATTATCGTGCGAACAAGCGATCAACGATTGAGTCGACAGTCAAGGAAAAGAGTCGATTTCGGGCGGAGCGAGTAGAGACATTCGCGAGGGCTAACGAAAGTTTTCCGGGGGAGGTTGAACGATTGACTGCGCGACAACGCAGTGATGTGGAAGGATTGAGAGCCGAGGCGCAGGAAGGGATAGCGACATTGAATGCGAGGTTTCGTGATGCTCAGCGAGCGTTGACCAAGCGTTGGAAGGGTGGTGTGGGGTTTATTCAGGAGCATATGCGATGGGTGGATACTCAGCGGGGATTTCGATTTCCGGACTGGTATTCTTCGCAGTTTGATCGGGAAGATTGGAAGCGGGATGAGTCGTCGCTGGCGTTACCTTTAGGACGATTTCGCATTAACGTAGCTCCAGGTGAGACTCATCCTGCGAAGTCTCGTTCTGCGGACTGGGAGCAATTGAAGAGTTTGGCTGGACGGATTTCCCAGGGAGAATCGTTCCCCTACTTTTATGATTTGATTGGCCATGGTGGATTGATTTTCCAATCAGACGATCCCGAGTCGAGGGAAGCCGCGCAGATGTCGATGCGTAACTTGTTGCTCAGAGCCGTGACGGCTCTGCCTGCGGGAAGTTTACACGTTACCGTAATTGATCCAGAGGGGTTAGGGAAACAGTACAGTTGGCTAATGCATTTAGCGGATATTGCGCCTGAGTTGGTAAATCATCGGGTATGGACGCAGCCGATTCATATTGCCGATCAGCTGGCATTAACAGCGAGGCATATCGAAGATGTGATTCAGCAAAGTTTGCGAAATCAATATCGAAGTTTATATGAGTACAATCAGCAAGCTGGACCGATGGCGATTCCGTATCGATTGATTGTTTGGTCCGGATTTCCTTTTGGACTCGATGATTCGTCGTGGCAGTCTCTCTGTTCGATCCTTTCGTCTGGAAATCGTTGTGGGGTTGGGGTTCTCTTGGATTGGTCGACGAGCATTCAATGGCCGACTTTTGCCGATCGCGACAAGTTACGCGAGTTTGCGCTCCATGGGATAGTGCATGCTTCAAAAACTGTATCGAGTGAGCTAGACGACCAAGTCCAGAAGCTACCTGCAAGGTTGCAGTTGAATCAACCTGAATTTCTAGGTACTCCGATCGATCTGGAGATGCCTCCGGATGAGGTTACTGTTGCGAGAATCATGGAAAAGCACTTGGTTGCGGCAACCAATATCGGCAAGCGGATCGTCCCATACGAATCATTGAAGAAGGGTGCGGAGCTTGCGCAACGGCAGTCATCTGCGGATGGTTTGGAAATACCGATTGGGATTTCGGATGCTGGTAGAGTGCAGTTTCTTTCATTGGGTGAAGGGACTTCGCAACACGTTTTAATCGCTGGTAAAACGGGTTCGGGTAAATCGTCGCTCTTGCACACTCTTATCAGTTCTGCGGCACTGGAGTATTCACCTGACGAGTTGCGATTGGTGCTACTAGATTTCAAGAAAGGGGTTGAATTTCAGGTTTATGCAGAATTGCAACTGTCGCACACAGATATCATCGGAATCGAGAGTAGGCGTGAATTTGGATTAAGTACCTTGGAGTATTTGGACAAGGTTCTCAGTGCGCGCGGGGAGGCTTTTCGAACTTGGGGAGTTCAAGATCTACCGAGTCTCAAGCGTAAACACCCGGAGATTAAGTTGCCGCGGATTTTAATCGTCATTGATGAGTTTCAGGAGTTATTCGTCGAGGATGACAAGCTCTCTCAACAGGCGTCGATGTTGATGGACCGAATTGTTCGCCAAGGTCGATCTTTTGGGATTCACTTGGTTCTTGCTTCGCAGACCTTGGGCGGAGCGTATTCGCTACCGCGGACGACTTTAGCGCAGATGGCAGTGCGGATTGCGCTTCAGTGCGATAGTGCGGATGCCATGCTGATTCTCGGTGAAGATAATACTGCTGCGGAGAGATTACGTTATTCTGGACAAGGTATCTACAACGCGGGGGGAGGACGACTGGAGGCGAATCAGAACTTTCAAGTGGCTTACTTGCCAAAGCACGAGCAGATAGACCGACTAAGCTTATTACCATCGGAGCCTGTACCACATTCTCCATTGACGAATGCAATCGGTAGGAGGGTGGTATTCGAAGGCCATAAACTTGCTCTTTGGGATACGACGGTCATTGGTAAACTTGCTTCAAACCCGGCTTGGGTTTTGGGAGATAGCGTATCGATCGAGCCTCCTGTGCAGCGTGGATTGGCGAGAGCACCGGGTCGCAATGCGATGGTGGTCTCGAATCAAGAGGATCTAGTTGCTTCCGTGGTGGGCAGTTGGGTAGCGACCGAAACTTTGCGAGCTTCGGGTGATGTGCAATTTTGGTTGCTCGATGGTAGCCGATCCGAAGAGCCATCGCTTCAGAGTTTGGTGCAAGCGTGCAAGTCGCAAAAGAACTGTAAGGTGACCACACTACGAGAAATAGAACAGACGATGCAATCGCTCGGAGAGGAATTGTTGCGTCGGTCAACCGAGCCTGATGGAGACTATTCGACCTTGGTTGTCGTCGTGTTGAATCTCGGACGGTTCCGGGAACTTCGACGAGAAGAAGATTACTCCTTCGGTGGCGTTTCTGAAGGAGCCGTCAAGCCTGATGCTGTACTTGCCAAGCTACTTGCGGATGGCCCAAGTTTAGGAATTCATGTTTGTCTATGTGCTGATTCGGCCTCTACATTGAGCCGTTGGTTATCGAGGGGATCGCTGCGAGACATTGAGTTGAGAATTCTTGGGCAAATGTCTGGAAGTGATTCCAATCAATTAATTGATAGTAATCAAGCTAATCGATTGGATCGACACGTCATGCTGGTTCACGACGATTCCGATGGACGGTCGGTGAAGTTCCGACCCTTTACGATGGAGAGTGTAGTTTCCTGTTTGAAGGCGGATTCATCCAGGAAGACAGACAACCGTTAGGTAGGGATACGAGTGATTTGGTCCGATCGGTTAGGCGCGGCAGGCTTGAACCAAGTCACTTGCAATGGAGCGGATCTTTTCCCAGTTTCGCTCTTCGATGAGGGTTGCGGAACAGATTTTTCCCCCTACCCCTACAGCTACGGCGCCGGCATTGAGGTATTCGGATGCGTTGCTTGCGTCGATACCTCCAGTTGGCATAAGCTTGAGGTAGGGCATGGGTGCAAGGACATCGCGGATGTAGTTCGGCCCAAGTTCTCGTGCGGGGAATACTTTCACAATGTTCGCGCCGTATTCCCAAGCCGATGCGATTTCGGTAGGGGTGTAAGCACCGCTGGCAATTGGAACTTTGTGTTTAACACAGGCTTGGATGACTGCGGGCACGGTGATGGGAGTTACGACGAACTGTGAGCCGGAATCGAGGACGAGTTTTACTTCTTCCAGGTTGCGTACTGATCCGATGCCGATGAATGCTTGACCGGTTCTGAAGCTTGGATGGTTTTGAACCAATTTAGAAACAACTTCTGGGGCTTTGCGATTTGTAAGAGTGAATTCGATGCATCGAACTCCAGCTTCGAGCAGTGTATCCACGAGGCGATCGGCATGATCGAGAGAATCGAGCCGAATGATTGCGACTAGTTTCGCATCTGCAACAACTTGGGAAAACATGGTGGTTTCTAGTGGTTGGGGGGCTGAATTGCGGGACCCATTGGTTGGAGAATGGGAGGGCCTAGGAATTGAAGCGAAACGCATTGCTTGCGTTGGGGAGATGGTATTTCGCAGGGGTAGATTTTCTGAGTTGGGAAGATTTCCTGATTGTAGCGGATATGCGCTCCGATAAAAGGTTGTGAAGTTGCCTTAGGCAAAGACGTATTACCATACGAGACCCGGGGGGGAATCATGGCTTATTTTTCGCGGTGCGCGCCACGCGCATCGAAAGCGTACCGGCTAGTTTTAGGGCTTGTTGCGGCGAGTCTATTGCAGGTCGGTTGTTGTTCGGTGCATATTTCAACGGCCGGTAGCAAGTGTGGACTTGGTACTGGCTGTGGTCCTAAGCTCGGATGCGAGTTGGGTGGAGGATGTGGAGTGGCAGACTGCGGTGGGGCTTGCCAAGATGTTGGAGGAGCGAAGGAACCTTTGTTTGACGGGACGCTACGGCATCGAGTGAAGCACAAAATCGCCTCGTGCGCTAGCGGTATTGCTTGTGCTGGTGGGTGCGGAGAAGTGTACGTCGATGAAGCGATTAGCGATCCTCGCCGATGTGATTCTTGCGATAATTCGGGGAATTGGGTCGGTGGATCGGGCGGTTGTTTACCTTGGTACTCGAAGCTCGGACATCTTTGGGGGGTTCCTTATCAGGGAGGCGATTGCTCGCAAGGGAGTTGTTTAACGGGTGGGTGTTTAGGTAAGGGGTTCCTAGGAGGCGGCCTGGGGCACCACGGTCGAGTTGTCTATCCAAGGGAGTCTGTTGTCGGTCAGTCACACTGTTCTTCTTGTCAAGGTTCGCATGGAGTCCTTGATGGCGGTGGCTTCGAGGAAGGCGCAGTCGAAAGCGGAGTACAATTGCACGATGGTGTGATTTATGGTGGATCGGAGCATGGTGCATCTGGAGCAGGAGTAATTCGTTCGGAGCCGACCCCGGCTGCAAGACCCTCTATTCCACCCGCTGAGGCAGCGGGCGGCACTGGAAGTAGTGCACAGCATCGAATTAGATTGCACCAGCGTTCGGAGAGAACAGATTCGAACGGCAAGTTATCAGTTCAGCTAGTGAATGGACAAAAGCGTTTGGTCGCGCAGCCCCAGTAAGCAAGGTTCATTAGTTTGTTCTGTGATGTTTTGCTGGATGATCAGTGGAAGTCTTGGGAAGGTGCCAGGATGCCATCGACCACGAGGATTTTTCCATCACCCATCCGACCGGTTTGGCAAGTTCTTTCGATGTTTTGTAGGACTTCCTCACAGCGTGCGGATTCAACCCAAATAGTCAATTCGACTTTGGGTAAAAACGCTTGAGTGAACTCGCTACTTCCATAGCTATCGAGAACGTTTTTTTGTCGCCCGAAGCCTTTCACCTCTTTCACGTGGAGGGCTTCTACTGGTGCGAATTTTAGGGCTTCTAGAAGTTCCTCTAGGAGATGGGGACGTACTATTGCCGTGATTAGCTTCATTTTCCTAAGGATCCCATGCGGACTTGACGGAGGGATCGCGTGAGTGGACTCTTCCTACCTTTCGCGATCTTTTCGGAGTCGGTAAGATTCTAAACGAGGATTCTCCGCCCGTCATACGCTTTCCGTTCC
>JBEICB010000029.1:0-33763 GCA_040373655.1 Pirellula sp.
CTTGTGCGGTCAGTGCATCGAGGGAAGGGTAGCCCACGCGGTTGAGCATGGTTTCAACATCTTGTAGACGTGGGCCGATGTGTCTTGCAACAAATTCAGAGTGGGACGTGGATTGTGGATTTTGGTTGGATTGCATGATGAATAAAGAGGGGTGAAGAAACGGAATCGGATGGAGTGCGATTGGTTGATTGTGTACTTCGAGCCGCGACACCGACCTCAAGTTCTAGTAGGGGTGGTTACCCGGCTCGAAGTTGAGATCGGTATTGCGAACGGGTACGGACGTAGGGAATCAGGACCCGAAAATGGGGTCATACGTGGGGACAGGGAAAGGTAGAATTGGGGACGAAAAAGTTACATCGGAGCCGACGAAAAATTCGGCGATGCAATCGATTGCCCCTCTGTCCATGTACCTGAGAGATTCACTGGCTCAAGCCAGCTTGCCCCTTCGGTGGGTACTGAGTGCGATTTCCGGGCCCTTTTCCGTTACCTTTTTGGGAGGTGGTTAAGGGTGGTTCGGAATGCGATTCAGGACCGCTCTCCAGAGATTCTGTTTCGTTCCAGCGGTCCTTTTGCCTGAGTGTTTGTGGGACACTTTACACCTTCGGCGGCCCGATAACTGGGAAGGGGCCCTCTCGCGCTGGACTTTCAAGAATGCCCATAGTTTAGGGTGAAGGGGTTGGAAAAAAAGGGGATACCTGTGCGGAATCCGCAACTATTCGCTTGGTTGGTGTCCGGTTTAAGCACAATACCGTCAATTCTACAGCAAGGCGGCGATTAGCTTTCAACTCTCTCGCATCGTAGGGTATGTACAGCGGTCCCCGCCAAATCGATCATCTGTTACAGACATTTACCCAGCACTTCAATTCATTGCTTGCCGTTCAAACAACGGAGCGGGGAACATACCAATGCACTAACGCGACCAGCGACTCAGTGACTCGACATACCCCGCAGAACCATCCCGTACCCATCCATCCAACTGCCCCGGATCCTTTAATTGCTGTCCTCGCCGCGTCGGTACCGCTAAGTAATGACTGCTTACCTCATGCAAACTCGTCATGTCACCCCATAACTTCTCATACTGCGTCACCGGAAATACATCCTCCTGCCCTAATCCCCATCGCTTCTTCACCTCCTTGATCGTTAAATAAGTCGGCAATTTCGCCGCCATCCCTCGTACAGCTCGCTGCACAAACTCAATGTCACTCAACATCCCCCGATCCAATCCAAAGTGCTTGAGCAACCCATCTATGTCGATCCAAGTCGACATGCTCGAATAAAAAGTTAATCTCGATTCCGTTCGATCATTGGGCATCGCTAACCCTTCCAAAATCCGCACCCGGCCATCAACTCTCGCTAACCCACCCCCGCGATCATCTATCCTCCTGCCAATCATCTCGAACGTTAAACATGCTCGGGATTCCATGTGCTTCGTCAAACACACACTATCCAAATTTGCGCCCAACGTGTCGATGTTGTGCAAAAACAACACCTTCAATTTTGGATGCTCTCGCAACAACCGAACTAACGTTCCGTTCCGAAGTAAATTTGCAATCTCATACCAATGCCCCACCGGATGCATGCACTGCTCAGGAAGATTCTCCGTGTAATCACTCGCTTCACCCTGCCCCCTCGCCCAACACTCCATCGCATGCCGTAAGCTCTCTCGGACCTTCTCTTGCTGCTGATCAAGTCGCTGATGCGGTGTCTCTTGCCAGTAGAACAACAAGTCGCGAACCGTCGGTACCATCCGTAAACCCACCGACATCCCACGCGATAAAATCACTTGGCCGGGATACTCGAAATTCTTCTTCTCTCCCAAATATTCCGCTATCGGATCATGCGTCAAATACCCTGTCGTAAATACATGCGGTATGGCTACTTGGTACTCCTCACAAGTCCGCCGAGATTTTGCTAAGTGAACTTCGATGAAACTTCGATGCTTCCCCTGAAACTTACAGAATGGATGTAACCCTTTGACCACCCCCGCGCCATTGGTCCAACGAGATCCTACCCCCGCGGCTAAAGTGATCACCCCTACCTCTCCCGCCGCAATCGCTCGCTCTCCCAACGATCCAATCCCTACCCTCGATGTCCCCCATTCCCCGCGAAGATCTTCCAAATCACTCCGCAAAACATCGGTGACTTCGGAGTTTGTCGATATGCGATTGGCTGCCAAACTAATCCGTCCTGCCAATATCTCCGAACGGATGTACTCGTGCTCCTCCCGATCAAACCCGTGATTGCTCAGCATCTGCGACAATGAACCAGTTCGCGCTCGAACTTTGGCCGCATTGGGCAACAGTCGCTCTAGCAATCGCTGAGCACGACTCGGATCCTCTTCACATCGCTCATTGAGTCGAATCAAGTCTTGTTTGGATTGCTCACTTAACTCGTTGGTAGCTTTGCGTATCCATTTGGGCGCAAGAAGCGAGAAGTATCCATCAGGCATCACTGCTGCTCCACCCTCAAGCACCTCGCAGCGGGAACCTTGTTCGTTGATCGCAAAATCGAATACTACTGGATCCATAGCAAATGGAAGACGCATCTCTAGCGACCGCTTTAACTCCACTGCAGTTGTACCCAACCAACCTCTTGCTTCCGTCTGAACTTTCGGATCAAAAAAGAATCCCATTCCACCCCCTGACATCCCTCCTAACATCAAGAAACCCCAGAAATCGTCTCCCCACTTCGCTTCGCACCGCTCGATTAAGGCTTCTGTAAATCGATTGGTGCACCATGGAATGATTGTCTGCAATGGCCCTCGGAAATTCTCTGTTGTTAACTTTGCCAGCCGCCGTATGTCACCCGCTTGTAACGATCGAACGATCTGTTCATAAATTTCAATCGCTCGCTGCCTTGCATCCCATTCCTTGGCTCCTCGCACCAAGTACTTCTCCGTTACCATCTCCAAAATTGGACCTACATTCTGAGCCATGCCGCCATATAGCAGGATCAAACTTGACTCGAGCGCATTTCGCGACGCCTTCGGCATCTGCGTTGAATCGAGCATGTGATGGGTCGGTAACAAGCGACCGCGACTGAGCCCAAATTCTGGATCCCCTTTTGTTGCAATCTCCCCTTCTATTCTCTTGATCCCAGGCCATATCCCCCCGGAATCTTGCCAACCTCCTCCTGATCCTCCCAGCCATTCCCCTAGAATCGCTCTCGCTGTGATTAAACTCTGATCCCCTTTGGAAAGCTCTCCCTCGAGTCGCTCTGTTTGCCTCGTTGCCCGCATCAATACCGCGATCAAACAACCCAACAAGTTGGTCGAAACGGCTAACCGCGAACCCTTCGGTATGTCATTGACTTTGCTTACCAATTCAAGTCCGATGTCGCTGCGTTGGGTAATCGCCTGGAGCCATTGCTGAATCGTTCGACCACACCCTTCCATTGCCGGTGGAATCAAGCCCGATGCAATAATCGCCGCCTTGAGCAATCCTAAGTGGTCTTTCGCGAAATCAAAGACTTCGTCAATCTGCTGCAGTTCCGCTTCAACACCCAAATCGGTGCTAACCAATCTTAGGACAGGTCGATCAATTACCCTAAAGTAAGCTTCGAGCGGTGGTCTCGGTTGCGGATCCCTGCCATGTACCCCCAGATTGATCGAAGCATTCAGTACTCTCGCGCCTTCTGGGAAATCCATCCCCAAGAAGAAAATGTCACTCCAAGCCGAATGGGAGAAATCCATTCGAACGCTGGTTCGTTCCAGGAGTATCCGATAGTCCGATGTTCTAGAATCCCGTTTCAATAAAAGTGGATGAATTCTCAGAGGATGATCGTCTGGGTGCGCAATGCGGAACATCCATTGATTGCCGCGCACGGTTCGCACACTCGCGCGAACTTGGTCCGCCAACGTCTGAAAGGATTGTTGGTAATAGGCTTTCGCCAGCGCACTGGCGACCCCCTGCGTTGGCCCCTGTGCACTCTGCTCTCCGAGCAATGCTTCGATCGCTTCGGAAAATCTGCGTTCCAAGATGCTTTGCTGTGGCGAGAAGGGAATCACGCCATCACAAGTTTCATCAAGTTTATCGGGAAGGAGATAGCGATAAATCGCAGAGAGCAAAAAACCTGCTCGGACTCGATGGTAGAGATTTGTCGTAGACCTTCGAAATCGTTCTAGCTCTCCGGAAATGTCTAACAGTTGTGTTGCATTCAGCTGCTTAGATAAGGACTCAATCGATCGATTTCGAACATTGCAATCATCCGACTCAATTACAGAAATCCAGTCCAGCGGACTTGTGCTACCTCCGCCTGTCAGATGAGTGGGATTCTGATTTTTCATACCGAATCCTTTTTCTCTACCGATGGGTTCCAAGCAGTTCAATTAGTTGTGTGAGGATCCGATCGCGGTCGACACCGGAGAGCCCCAGCGCAAGTTGGCATTGCAGTAATCCATACTTCACTCCAATGTTGTAACGGTAACCATCGATCTCGTAGGCTAGATACCGTTCTCTCAAGAGCGCAGCTTGCAAGCCTTCAGTAAGAGGTAGTGGACCAGGGTTTTGACCAATCAGTTCTTCTAGGCGACTGAAAATGGTGGGCATCAAGACGTGCATCCCAAAAAAGCAGAGATATGTACCGCTGCGAAATCCAGCGATCGTCAACTCTTGCTCCGCTTGGGTCGGCGTTGGTTTTTCAATAACGCGTTTTACTTCGATGACCCGTTCGAGATCATTTGTACGAATTCCTCCGATGGTTCCGAATTGCGGTAGCAATGATTCCCGTGTCGCTTGAACTGCAGAAACCATACATCCCTGCTTGCTCGCAACTTCACATAGCTGCATCGCGCAGCGTTTGGGTGTTTTGCTGAAACACAGGTGGTCGCCGACCATGTGAAGAAAAGGTTCGTTCGCGATGAACTCTTTTCCGCTCAGGATCGCTTGGCCATACCCAGCTCCGGCCTCGGATTGTTCGATGAATGTCAATCGATCTTGGTATTTGCCGGCAGCTTCGCGATACGCGTGTGCTGATCCTGGATTGATAATCACTCCAACCGATTCGATTCCCGCAGAGTCGATCTCTTCGACGATCATTTCGATTGCAGTTTTTTCTACCCCATCGCGATCGACTAAGACGTGTAGCGGTAATGCATCTTGCCCAGGCCCAGCAGCGGTGACGATTGCTTTTCGGATCTTCATGGCACTATCTCGTCGATGCTACTTTTCGCGGCTACGGTTCTTCTCTTGGATAGCAATTAAGTTCTCTACGATCTCCTTCAGGGTAGTTCTTACACGCCAGCCGGGGTAGTCGCGCTGGAGTTTTCGGCAGTCGGAGATGTAGCAAATGTGATCGCCTGTGCGGTTTGTATCGCTTAGGGTGTACTGGACGCGGTGAGGACTGACGCTCTGGATCAGTTCAATGCACTCCAGAACAGAAGCCGAATTACCGCGGCCTCCCCCTAAATTGTAAACCTCACCGGGCCTTGGGTTCGAGTAGAAATGCTCAAATGCGGCGATGACGTCGCAGCTGTCAATCTGGTCGCGTACTTGTTTGCCTTGGTATCCAAAAATGGTATACGGTTTTTGGTGTACAGCGACATGGACGAGGTAGGAGAGGAACCCATGAAGCTCAACACCTGCGTGCGCGCCGCCTGTTAAGCAACCGCCGCGAAAGATCCCGACCTTCATCCCAAAGTACTTCCCGTATTCTTGGGCTAACACATCGGCAGCCGTTTTCGATGCTCCGAACAAAGAGTGAAGAGTTTGGTCAATTCGGCAGGATTCATCGATGCCATGATAGTCCTCTGGTCGTGCATACTCCCATCGCGTCGGTGTTTCGACTAACGGGACTTCGTTCGGTGCATCACCATAGACTTTATTGGTGCTCATGTGGCAGACCACAGCATGTTCCGCATAACGACGGACTCCTTCAAGCACATTGAGGGTCCCAACAGCGTTGACTTCGAAGTCAATCAGTGGGATCTCTTTGGCTTTATCATGCGAGGGTTGTGCTGCGCAGTGAATGACTAAATCCGGTGGCGACTTGCGCAGCAACTCAAAGAGCCCTTCACGGTCGCGGATGTCGATAGCATAAGACTCGAATCGCCGAGTCTGTTTCTGCAATCGTTCAAGATTAGCTCGGGTACTACCGGAGGTGCCGAAAAAAAACTGCCGCATGTCGTTGTCGACACCAATCACATCTGCACCGAGTTTATCCCAGTGGAGGACAGCCGTCGAACCGATAAGTCCACTAGAACCCGTAACAAATACCCGCATGCCAGCCCCTTTCCATTCGGACTAAATGATCTCGCGAATTACTCGTTGAACCTGTCGGGCGAGGCAAGGCTAAGGTCGATCGATGGCGATTCTCGGTCGAGTATTTCACCGACTAGTTTGCCGGTGATCGGACCAAGGCTAATCCCCATCATGGCGTGTCCGGTGGCAATCACCAAATTGTCGATCCCATTGGGGCGTCCGATATAAGGAACTCCATCGGGTGAAACGGGTCGCAAGCCCACCCATGGTTCGATTCCTTCGAAATGACCTGGCTTGAACCTTGGCATGTACTTTGGAATGCTCTTGATGATGCCTTGGATCCGGCGAGGATCAATGGATTGGTTTAGTTCACCAAGTTGCATCGTTCCGCCGAATCGCAGCGAGGAAGCGATTGGCGTTACCGCAACTTTTGCCTCTACTAAAATTGAACAGAGACTTGGGAGTTCGACAGGATTGGGAACGGTTAGCGAATAGCCTTTACCTGCTTGCATTGGAATGCGCAATCCGAGCGGTTTGGCGAGTGCTTCGCTCCAAACACCACCGCTGAGGACAAATTCATCGGCTTGAACAAGTCCGTTGATGGTTTGAACTCCTTCGAGTTTCCCCTTCGATTGACGCCAACCAGTGACATGCTCTCCATACTGAAATTTCCCGCCGAGATCTTGGATTCGTTGTCGAAGCGAGCGGATCAGCTGCCCGGGATTCAAATGGCAATCCTTCGGATAGTAAACACTTCCTTGAATGTCCACGGTGACATTCGGATCTAGTGCCGTAGTTTCCTCGGGGGAGAGAACTGAGGCTGGGATACCAAGCTCTTTGGCACGTTCCGCAAGGTGGGCTTCTTCCTCGAGTCCGTGTTGGGAATTGCAAAGCATCAGCAATCCTCGTTTGACGAGGGAGCAATCGATTCCTTCGTCTTGCCATTTGCTGTACAAGTCTCGAGATGCAAGGTTCAAGTCTCGCAGCAGGAGGCTTGCCGCCGCGACTTGATCGCGGTTGGTTGCCATGTAAAAGCGAAAGCCCCATTTCATCAAATCCAAGTTCATTCGCGGTTGTACGTAGAAGGGGCTTTCCGGATCCCGCATCCACCGTAGACCTTGGGAAATCACGCCAGGGACCGCTAATGGCATGAAGTGGCTAGGGACGATCATGCCAGCGTTGCCAAGAGAGCAACTATCGGCATGTTCTGCATTGCGATCAAGAATGGTTACTTCCATACCTCGCTGCAGAGCGGCCAGTGCAGATGAAAGACCGATGATTCCATTTCCTAAAACCAATACACGTTTGGCCATTCGCATCTCCTCAATTCAATCGACAAGTTGCATTACGCTGAAAAGGTGAAATTGTTGTCAGTTGGTCGTAGTTTTCAAAGCTCGACTTACGGTTCCAGTGTTTGGGGAGGACTAAGTCGCCGGCGTTGCTCTGCCAAGAACGAATCGTAGTTTCCTTCTTCGATCGCCTGACGTGCACGCTGCATCAGTCGTTGATAGAAGGTAAGGTTGTGGATCGACAAAAGTGTTGGACCCAACATTTCGTCCGCTTGGAATAAGTGTCGGATGTAGGCGCGGCTATGTTTGCAGGCCAAGCAGGGGCAATCGGCTTCGATAGGTGCAGGGTCATTCGTATGACAAGCGTTTCGCATTCGGAGTGGCCCGTCGGCGGTAAACGCTAGAGCATTGCGACCGTTGCGAGTCGGCATGACACAATCGAACATGTCGATTCCCCGTGCGATTCCTTCGACGAGATCGATCGGTCGACCGACTCCCATGAGATATCGTGGTTGGTCTTCTGGAAGGGTCGGGGTGACCAAATCGAGCATACGAAGCATTTCTTCTGGTGGTTCTCCGACGCTCAGCCCACCGATGGCATAACCATCAAAACCAATTTTTTGGAGCCCTTCCGCGGAAACAATTCGCATCTCCGGATCCAAGCCACCTTGAACGATCCCAAACATCGCTTGGTCTTGTTTCACAGCGCAGTCTTTGCACCGCTGTGCCCAACGCAATGATCGCTGCATCGCATCGTGGACTTCGTCGCGTGAGGCGGGGAGTGCCACCACGTGATCGAGGACCATTGCGATATCACTTCCGAGTTCTTCTTGGATCCGAATGGAGTCTTCTGGACGAAGGTGGATCGTTGAACCATCCAAATGGGACTTGAAGGTAGCACCGTCTTCTGCGACTCGACTTATTTCGCCAAGCGAGAAGATTTGAAAGCCACCGCTGTCGGTAAGAATCGGAAGATCCCAACCTGTGAAATGATGCAGGCCACCGAGCTCCTGGATCAGTTTGCTGCCGGGTCGAAGTCCGAGGTGATAGGTGTTTCCGAGCATGATGTCGGCACCTGTCGAGCGGACTTGGTCGATGGTCAGCCCCTTTACAGTCCCTTGGGTACCCACGGGCATGAAAGCGGGGGTTCGAACGATTCCGTGAGGCAGTTTCAATTCACCGCGTCGCGCGGCGGTATTCGGGTCTCGCGCAAGCAATCGGAAAGGAAACTTGGTGGACAAAACCATAGGGTTGGGAGTGAGGCGTTGGCTCAGTGGAAAAGGAGTGCTAATAATGGATGATCAAGCTTTTTGGCGATGAGAAGGATTCTAAACGAGTGCAATTCCTCGCCAACTGCGATTCACCCTTGTTTCGAGCAACTTTCGCCGACTTTCACTAGCCACGTCGGATATCCTATTGGAAACGCCGGGGGGGAAGGATCCAGTATTTGGGAATTCCTGAGTATCCCTCGAAAGCTTCATTGAACAATCACGTACGGGAACCAACCGCGATGCACCGAAACGATTCGCAATTCGACTTGTCAAACTCCGGACCGATTGGTGTGAGAAGTTTCGTAGACTGTGTAGCGAATTGTTTTTCCTATGCGGGGCAAGCCTTGATGCTGGTCGGTTTGCGGGGCACGCTTGAGCGTGGTCGGTTTTCGAGTAGTGAGGGGAAGTTGAAAGTTGGGAATTCCTTGCATGCAGTCGGCGCGATGTTGGCGATTTTGCTCGTTGGTGTTGGATGTGAACAACCAAAACCTGTAGGTGATGGAGGGGGTTCCGGGGCAACTAAGGGTGCATCGGATAAAGTCGCAGGGGGTACGGGAGCGGAGTCGGCCTCCAATGCGAGTGTTCAGGGAAAGAAGACGAAGGTCGCATTATTGTTGAATTGGTATCCCGAAGCGGAGCACGGTGGATTTTATGCCGCAAAGGTTCACGGGGTTTATGAGAAGTATGGTTTGGATGTAGATATTCAGCCTGGCGGCAAGACGACGGTTGTTGCGCAGAGTCTTGCGTTAGGGCGAGTTCAGTTTGGGGTTGCCAATGCGGACGATGTTTTGGTTGCTCGCAATCAGGATGTACCGATGGTTGCTTTGATGGCACCGATTCAGATCGGTCCTCGCTGCATTATGGTTCGCAAGGATTCCGGCATAACTACCTTTGAGCAACTAAAAAATCTTACACTTCAAATCGATTCAGGACGGCCCTATGTTTCTTTCATGAAGAGCAAAGGGTTGCTTGATGACAGCGTAAAAATTGCACCTTATTTCGGTTCCGTTGCGCAGCTTGTTGCGGGTCCTGGGTATGCCGCTCAGGGGTATACGTTTAGCGAACCGTTTATGGCGAAGCAGCAGGGCGTTGAGGTGACGCAATTGATGATGTCGGATCTTGGATACAACCCATACGCGAGCTTGCTCGTCAGTATGGAACCCTACACCAAGGAGAATGCGGAAGTATGTCGCAAGATGGTATTGGCGAGCATTGAAGGGTGGCAGCGATATCTCTTGGAACCTAAAGAGACAAACGCAGTGATCTTGGCTGCAAATAAACAAGGGCTGACCAAAGAAGCATTGGATTATGGGGTGGAAGCCCTGAAGCCTCTGTGTTACGTCAATCAAATGTCTCAGGATATTGGTGTGATGAGTCCAGAGCGTTGGACACAACTTGCCGATACTCTAGTTGAATTGAAATTGATCGATCGAGCGAAGCTCAAATTAGATGCCAGTTACACACTTGGGTTTCTTCCAAAACCGGAGCCCGAATCGAAGTAATTCTCGGGATGGTTCAGCGATTGGTCTTGCGGCATCCATGGCTTTTCGACTATGTCCTACAGATGTGCGGCATGCCCTGATAAAGAATTACCGCCGATGGTTGCAAAGGGACAGGAAGCAGACTGTCGCTACTTGATGAAAAACATTCTTTTGAAGAGGTGATTACCGCGTAAACGTTTAATCTCGTGTCTGATTCCGTAAGGAGCAAGTACATGTCTAGGATACGAATATTGTTTGCGGTGGCAGTTTGTTTTGTGAATTATTGCTCAATCGGCCTAGCAGGTGTGATTGGGTTTACTGGAGATTATGATCCGAGTAAGTGGGAGACCACCCATTTCAATTCGGATGGTAGTGTTGATACGAGCAATGCGCCGGATTCCGTAACATTTGTTAGTTCGGATAATCGATCGTTTAATTTCGGATCGACTTCATTCTCCATCGTTGTTCCCGAAAGTGGAGCGTTGTACTTTCGCTGGTCGTTTACCACGGCAGACTTTGCCGGCGTTTATGACCCATTTGGGTATTTCGTCGATGACAAGTATACCGAAGTTACCTTCCCTTCTTTAAGATCCCAATCGGGGTGGCGAGGCGTTTCTGTTTTACAAGGTCAAGTATTCGGATTCCGGATCGATTCCATCGACAACATTGTTGGGCGAAGCACAGTAGTTGTATCGAACTTTGAGGCTGTACCGGAACCCACATCTATGGCGGCGTTTGGCGGAGCGATGATTGCGAGTTGCTTGCTGTCCAAACGTCGCCGCAAGAGTAGATCGGTTACCGATGTAGGGTAGAGCACTTCTGTAGGGTGCTTTACTGTTTGTTCTGTACAGCGATCACTTGGTTGCCGATACGTACAACCAGCATGTCACCGGACACCGCAGCTCCGTAGAGAGTTGGGCCACTGAAGGCGGCGGCGGATCGTCGCCGTTCTTCGGTTTCTTCTTCAGCCATTGGAGTGGTTTCTTTGGGAATCTCAGCCGGATCGATGGTCTCGTTTTCGGCGATGACTTGAAACGTTGGGCCTTGAGCAATAACCGTAGTGAGTCCTTCTTTACCGAAGAAGTAAAGTCGATTGCCGATACCGACTGGAGTTGCCCAGCAAGCTTGTTTTAGACGTTCGTTGTAGAGAACTGATCCTGTTTCGAGGTCGATGCAACTAAGAACACCGATTCGATTGACCCAATAGGCATGTTTTCCGAATTGGACTGGCGAAGCCCACGAGGGGCTAAGTTTGTCGGCTTGCCAAACCCATTGTGTTTTCCAGCCGGTATCGGCTTTTTGTATTCGTATCAAGCCGTTGGATTTCTGGGCTTGGGCTGAGTTTTCGCCGTTTCTTCCGGCGGAGGCGCCGACAAGCAACGTTCCATTTCCTGCATCGATTGGGCTTACCGTGGTGTTACCTCCTAGGTCACTGACAGTCCAAAGTTCTTGTCCGTCTTCGGGTGCATAGGCTTTTACGGAGCCGTTGGAGCTAACGACAACTTGGGGTGTGTTTTCGACGTTAAATATAGCGGGAGACGCCCAAGATCGTCCGGGTGCGCGCGGTTTGCTCCAAAGTGTTTCGCCGGATTCTTTGGATAATGCGATTAAATGTCCGGGCCCGTCGTGTTCAAGCAAAATAAAGACGCGCTGGGCGTCTTGGCAGGGAGATGCACCCAACCCAAATTCAGCTTGCCAAGGACCAAATTCTTTCTCCACGGATCGGCTCCATCGGATTTTCCCATCGTGGGTCAACGCGATGCAATCACCACTTTCGAAGAATGCGATGATCCCATCTTGATCGACCACTGGGGTAGGAGCAGCGCGACTGACGTAGTAGCTGTTCGCGACGGGTGAAGTGCTTGGTACAGAATGATCCCATTGGATTTTACCGGTGGTACGATCCAAGCAGACGACATGGTATGTGTCTTTCTTGGGGCCATCGACCGTGGTGACATAGATTTGATTTTCCCAAGCGACAGGGGACGATTGTCCGTGGCCGACTAGAGCTGTTTTCCAAGCGATGTTGGATTGAGTTGTCCACTTCTCCGGTATCCGTTCGGTGTTGATGCCGGAGGCTTGTGAGCCTAGAAAGGCGGGCCAGGAAAGGCTTGGCTTGCTGGTCTGGCCAAGGCTTTGAGCCTGTGAATTCGACTTTGCCCCCTCTTGGGCTAGAGCAACCAAGTTCACAGGAAGGATTAGGCTCATGAGTGTGGAGCACAGAGTCCAACGCGCGAGTTTACGACCAGTAAGTGAATCGCGGGTGCGAGAATGGTTGAGTTTCACGATAGAGTGGGTCCTAGAAAGGAGTCGAATTCACAGGCGAAAGTATGGAAGTGCCACGGTAGTATTTGACTCAATTGCCATATGGCAACTGTGGTACTGCCAGTACTAACGTAGCACCATAGTGCGTTTTGTCATACCCTTCTCCTGTTTCTTCGGGAGCAGGGTGATGCGCAACTGCAAGAAGCAGGTTACCATCTTTGGGGGTGAAGTGCACAAGTCCCTGTTCATCGGAGAGGCGCTCGAAGTCAGGGTCTTTGCCGGAAGCCAATTCAACACCGCGAGGAATGAAGGCGACAGAGATATTCTGCTGCGGTTTCCCTTTCCAGAGAACTTGAAGGGTTAGAGGTTTACCGGCAGAAATTTCTTCAAGAGGGGTAACGAGTACAAATTCTAGTCCCTGCTGCAGTGGTTTGATTCGTTCTGCACCAGTCTTTGGGATCGATTGAAATCCATCGGCCGCGATGAAGAACGTCTTGCTCGATTTGATCGCACGAGTTTTCCCGTGGAGCGTGTCAAGTGTGTGGATGACTTGGTGAACGCCTAAGTCATCGGGGAGAATCCTCGCAGACCAGAACCCTTCTTTCTCCGCAGAACCCATATCTTTGAGTAGGGGCTTTAGATCGGTTTTCACTCCGTCGGGACCGATCAAGTGCAGCGCAACAGGAGCGAGAGAAATCTTGCTTGCGAGTTTAAAGTCGCGATGTTCATTACCGTGGTTTCCCAGCATCAAATCGACATGTAGGACGTCACCTCGTCGCGTTACGAGAGGACCGGATTGCACCCAAGTATCATGCCCCATGGTGATGGTGCTCAAGGTGAAAATCCATAACCAAAAAAACGTTGTCTTATTCATGTTCATTTCTTTCTTTTGAATGGCGGTTGAAATCTCGAAATCTAGGAATCGCTGGAATCAGTCGTCTTGTTGGATCACTTCTGCGCCGGCGCGGGTGCCGTAAGCTCGCCAGACGGTCAGATCGATATTGTTGGAAACGAAAAGGCTACTGCCGTCACATCGAAGAATATGTACTCCACTACCGTGATTGCTTCGTGCCCCGAAGATCCCGTAGCCGCAGGTGTTCATATCCATGAATTCGGAGTTTGGTGGAAGGTAGTGGTTGTACGCGCCATAATATTCTCGTCCGTGGATCCAACCGCCGCCGCGTTGTCCGTTGTAGCCGCGAGCCATCGCAATGACTTGTGCTTCATAGGTAGTTGGATCTGCAGGGGCAACGAAGCCGTTGGCTAACCCAGCAGCAGTTGGGGGAGTTGTTGTGGATCTCCAGACACAAGCGACGTTGACCATTGTTCGGATGCGATCATTTCGATTAGTTGGTGCAGATACATTTGTTGTAGGCAAACCACGAAGAGACTCAGCAAAGGCTGCGGTTTGGCTGAGTCCATCGGTGATCGATGCAAATTTGACCTTTGCGTTTGTCCAGAGAATTCCATCGGTGGTCAATCGGGAGTCGTAGTTGGTGCCAACGCCGGTACCTAGATTCATGTGGTAGTTGTTACCGGCATAGATATTGATTGGCCCTGAACCGCTGAGTGTCACGACTTCAAACACATCCGGTCCGTTATCGCTTGGGCAGCGGAAGTAGGGTAGAACGGTTTGGGCTGGAACGACGAATTCTGGAGTCAGTGTCCCTGGGCAGCATCCATTTTGCATCCTCTTACTGAAGTCCAGCATCGAGTGCAAATTGCTGTTTTCAAAGAATGGCAACAAGGAGGCTTGTACTGAGAAATTTCCAGCGTTTCCATTATTGATCCCGTGTATGGAAGGTAGTCGTTTGAAAGCAGATTCGTAATTGTGAAGTGCAAGACCGATTTGATGGATGTTGTTGGAGCAACTCATGCGTCGAGCTGCTTCGCGGGCTGCTTGGACTGCAGGCAGTAGAAGCCCTACGAGTACGCCGATGATAGCGATAACTACGAGGAGCTCGACGAGCGTAAACGCACGTCTTGGTCGATGGATGATGGAATATCGGAACATGAGATAGTAGTTTCTTGCTTGATGTGTTGGGTCGAATGCAATTTCAGAATGGCGCTAGGGCGTATTCGATACTGTCGGTCCTGCATGCGTCACATACGATCCGGGTTGTGCACGCTTGAGACACGCTCTTCTCAGTTGGAGGGTGATCAGAACACTTGTCAAAAGCGTGCAAGCTCGGACCGCGTTACGTCGCGAGACCTTTGCGCAGAAGTTGGATCTTCGTTCGATGTTCGACGCAGACCGAATACGTATTTGCAGTGCGATCGCACAAGCAAGAGAGTGGCTTGGCTACTTACTGTGTCAGTCTTTGAAGAATCAGATCGTTCGATCCAAAAGCGCATACGCTTTTGGAGGTGGGGGATCTGGGGGCAAGTCGTGGGCACAAACAAGAAGAGTGCCGACGAAGTGATAGAAACATGAAAAGAGGGGTAACACTACATCAGGGAATTCATCTGGCATCCAGGAAACTTGAAGGAAGTCCCAATTCATGCCTTGGCATTTTGCTGCTGAGAGTCCTAGCCAGTACTTTACTGGTTGCTTGGACGTCCTCTCGGGGAAGGAACTGGCGGGTGAGGTGTCTGAGTGCCCTGCGCAATGAATTGTCGAGCAAGCTACAAGAGGACTGCTTTTCTTGTTCGTTGTGGATGAATTCTTTGCGGAGTTCGAGTGGTTTTCAGTTAGAGTTTGGTCAAAATCTTTCAGTGACTTTGAGTGTGAGGTCGCACAGCAATCGGTCGTCACTTTGGGTTTGCAGCACGAGATTTTTGACTCCTTTGTTGAATCTGTCGCATCATTGGTTTTCGAAGAATGTGAACCGTTGGGCACGCTGGGGTTCACGGTGGAGAACAACCATTGAAGTTCGATATTTGCTGCTTTGGGACGTACCGCAAAGGTAGGAGGTGTTATTCCACGCTGCATCGCCCATATTTCGCGTTCAGCAGGAGTGGTACAGCAGCAACTCGTCCAGCACTTTCTTGCAGAGTCGCAACCGCAGTGACCTCCTTCGCATGGGTAAGGAGTTTCGTCTTCTTGCGAAGTCGACGTGCTGAAAGATTTCGTGGGGAGGATCGGTATTGGAAGAAGGCAAGCAACGAACGTAAGCAAGATTGTCGAGCTGACAAATCGCTTCCATCGGTATTGTTTGTTGCTGCTACGTAGGTCCACAGATTCGCCTAGTGCCATCGGCACATAGAAGGAACTGTCTGACCACCCTCCGCCCCTTATGATACTTGTTGGAGGAGATCTGGGATGGAAGAAATTCGCAGATGCGACAAATCGCCCGGAAATTACGAGCTAAGTTAGGGAAACTTGGGTGCTCGTTTTTCGACGAAAGCCTTCATGCCTTCGGTTGCTGATTCCGTGCTTGCGGAGGTCGACATCATCGCCGCACCGCTGGAGAGGTGCATCAGCATGGATTCACCGATCATTTCGTTTAGCAATCGCTTGGTCAATCCAACGGCCTCGGCAGAGCCTTGTGCGATTGCACCAATCCAATCGTGGGAAGAGGCCCATATCTGCTCTGAGGGTACTAGGCGATGGATGATTCCGAGGCGATGTAGTTCGGTAGCAGAAAGGGTCTCGCGACCGATGAGAAGACGCGAAGCGGTCGCACTAGCACAACGGAAAGTGATAAGAGGAGTCGTCAATCCTGAGACTAGCCCATAAAGAGGTGCAGGAATCGAAAACTCTGTACGGTCGCTTGCGATGATCAAGTCTGCAGCAAGGCTCAGGGCGACACCAAAACCGTGTACCGGACCGTCGATTGCGGCGATGATCGGTTTGGGTAGGCGCAAGCAGGCTTCGATGAGTTCCTGAAGTTCGCTCGAGATCTCTTGCCATTGCTCCAATGCGTCACGGCATTCGGAGGTTTCTTGCCACTCCTTCAAGTCGATGCCTGAGCAAAAGTGGGAGCCTTTACTGCTGAGGATGACGCCTCGTACGCTTTTGTCTTGGTGGAAGTCAGATAGGGCATCGAGTAGTTGGCTGATCATTTCGCGGGACAACGCATTTCGCGATTGCGGCGCGTCTAGCAGTATGGTGCCACTGGGAGCAAGCTTGTGCAGGCGTATCATGATTGAGCCCTTCAAGACGGATTCGGTCCATCAACTTCAATTGCGATCGCAGAGAATCAAAGTTCCGCTCGTGTAAAAGGGGAACTTCGTAGCTACGGACAATTTTGTCGCTGATTTCTACTGCGATTGAATCCTATCGCAGCCTTGGATCACTGCGATTGAAATCCGAGTTGCTTTTGCAGCGCCGAGAACCAACTGCTCATGGATGAGTTGGCTTCGAACCTCGAGACGTTTTGCACCCCTGCCGTGTTGGGGGCGGTGGTGAACCTTGCCATTAACTCGTCATCATTTGGACTGAAGCCGGCAACTTTTACGACGTAGTAGATTTCTTTTGCTGCGTCGGTAGCGACGATGGTCGATCCCGGGGCAGCTGTAAAGATCTTCTCCATGAAGGAGTCATCGATAGGTTTCAAGGCATCGACATTGCTTAGTTGAATATCGAAATTCGCGACGAGGGAATTGAGCCAAGTAAATGGAGCAGGTCGCACGACCAAGTTGCGATCGGCTTCGTTTTCGAGCGATTCGACAAGGGACGATGTGCCAACTTTTGAAGCAATTTCCTTTGCTTTTGCTTCTGCTAGCTCCGCAGCTTTTTGGGCCTTCCACACTTTGATCACATCTTCTTTGGCAGCTTCAAAGGATGGAACAACGGCGTCTTGGTGAGCAACTTTCCAGAAGATAAAGCGGCTTGTGATGGACGTGCTTTGCAGTGGAATGTAAAGGTCCCCGAGGTACTCGGCTTCTGCGGTTCCAGGTGGGACTTGGATCAGCGCTGGAAAGGGGAACTGTTGTCGCAGGCCGCGTGAGACGCGGGATTGTCCGATATCGAGAGTCGCAACTCGACGAACGTCGACTAAATCGGTTTCGCCGTATTTGAATCCATACTTTTCAGCCAATGCGCTGAGTTGCAGCATTTCGGGTTCGGAAACCGACTTGTCCTTTTCTTGGACAGCTCGTTCCCAACTGCGACGGTTTTGGGAATAGAGTTCCATTTGATCGCGGATTTCATTGATTCTTTCATCCAAGATCTTGAATGCGGATCCCGTTGCCATTTCCCGTGCGATGCTGTCTTTGGCTTCTTCGAAAGTTTTTGTACGCATGGGTGGTGTGGCGGGTGCGGCAGGCGGAACTACTTGGGGGGTAGAAGTAGTTTCATTGTTTGCCGGTGCTGGATCTTGAGCTGGTGCCGGTGCTGGATCTTGAGCTGGTGCCGGTGCGGGATCTTGAGCTGGTGCCGGTGCGGGATCTTGAGCTGGTGCCGGTGCGGGATCTTGAGCTGGTGTTGGTGCCGGTGCTGGATCTTGGAAGGAAACCAAGCGAACGGAGTCCGTCGGCTTTAGGGCTCGATTCGATTGAGGCGGGGTGGGTGGTTCTGCGGCAGGATTTTCCAGGGTTGGAGGGCGAGGAGAATCGGTAGCGGCTGGGGCATCTGCTGGTTGCGTTGTTGTTTCTGGAGTGACAGGAGTGCCAGAATCAGTGTTGGCAGGTTCGTCTGCCGGAGGCATTTCCGGCTTGGCGGGGGGCTCGGGGGTAACAGGAACGTCGAGCAATTTTTGTTGGACTCGGCGATCGTATTCGGCGCGAAGGACATCTTCAGCGATCTTTGCTTTTTCTTCCTCGATGATCTTATCGATGTCGAACGAGATGAATTGAAAGTTTGCCATTTGCGGGGTCATGAACGCGGGCTCGGTGGCAACCGGTTGGTTGATTCGCGTGATGGACTTGCCTTTTTCGAAAAGGTCACGTAGTTCGCGGTCGGCTGGAATTGCGGTGACGGAAGCTTCGAAGTCTTTCGCGAAGATGGGGAAGGCTTCGACGGAGGCTTGGCGGTTGTACCGGACGAAGTATTGCCAGTTTTTGCTTGGGGGAGCGAGGATGGCAGTCGGTAGACCTTGGGAATTGATACGTTCTTCGTATCGTTTCGAACCGCTTGCGATGCGGAGCATGGTTTGTTTGGTGAGTTCTTCGCGCATCAATCGGTTGAAGTCGGTCAGGGACATACGACCGCCGGATACTTCGCGCAGTGATTTTTGGATTTGTTCGCCGGAGAGTTTGCCGTCGACGAATCGTTGTAGGAAGGTGGTGACGGCTTGGTCGTCGAAATGGATCCCGAGGCGATTAGCTTCTGCAACGAGAAGTTTTCTCTCGAGGATGAGGTTTGGATCATTTGCGGGAGAGATACCGACGTAGTTGAGGTCAGGGCTGACTTCGGGAACGCGAGGAAAGCCACCTTTCTCGCGGACATCGGTTCCGAGTTTTCTCAGGAATGTGTTTGCGATGGAGAGTTCAGAGAGTTCGAGTTCCAGTTGTTCGCGGGAGAGTTTGCCGCTGGACCACGAAGCCGCTGTGGCTTGCGCGTCTTTTCGTCCCATGACGGGTCCGGTGCCGGTGAAGGACTGGAGCATAGGAGCAACGACGAAGGAAAGAACTGCAATCAGGACTGCTGCAGCCATCCATAGCCGTTGGTTCTTTCGGAATATCGCGAAGGGACTTGCCATAAAAATTTTTCCTTGGGTCGTTGGGACGCGGAATTCACATCAGCAGCATCCTCAGCCGCAGCGGCCTCCTCCGTCGTCTCCGAGAGCCTTTTCAATTGATGGATTGTAGGAATTCCCACATTCGACGCAATCGCACTACGGGTTCTAAGGCTTGGTGGATTTGGAGTATAAGGGGCTTTGTTTTTTGGTTGCCACTGGGACGAATCCTCCGTTGGGGGCTTGACAGAGTGCCGACCCTTCGATCACAACGCCATTCCTGAGCAAGGTCTCCAAGCCCCGAAGTCAACCCAACGCAACCGATCCCATGAGTCAAAAAAAATCCCTAGTGATTGTCGAATCCCCAGCGAAAGCGAAGACGATCTCCAAGTTTCTCGGGAATGATTTTCAGGTCGAGGCATCGATCGGGCATATTCGGGACTTGCCTGGCGGCTCGAAAGAGGTACCCGCGGAGTTCAAGTCTCAAGCGTGGGCGAGCCTTGGGGTGAACGTCGAAGAGAATTTCGAGCCTCTGTACATTGTCCCGGCGGACAAAAAGAAACACGTAAATTTTCTGAAGTCTGCGTTGAAGGACGCAAAGGATTTGTATTTGGCGACGGACGAGGATCGCGAAGGGGAAGCGATCTCTTGGCATTTGCGAGAGGTTCTCAAGCCGAAGGTTCCGGTTCACCGGATGGTTTTCCATGAGATTACGAAAGAGGCGATACAGGGCGCGTTGGCTTCTACCCGCGAGATTGACGAGGGGTTGGTTAAGGCACAGGAGACGCGACGGATTCTAGATCGGCTTTATGGATATGATGTTTCCCCGTTGCTTTGGAAAAAAGTGCGTCCGGGGTTGTCTGCGGGTCGGGTGCAGAGTGTGGCGGTTCGCCTGATTGTCGAGCGAGAGCGGGACCGGATGGCGTTCTGCAATGCGACTTACTTTGATTTGGAAGCTTTTCTGCAGACGGGTAAAGGGGAGTCGTTTTCGGCGATGTTGGTCAGTGTTGCATCGCGTCGGATTCCGAGTGGCAAGGATTTTGATCCGAACACCGGCAGGCTCAAGGATACTCAGTTACTTCAATTGGATCGTGCGGGTGCGGAGGCTCTCGCAGCTCGGCTTGCAAAAGAGCCTTTTATTGTCACGAGTGTAGAGGTCAAACCCTACACAGAGCGGCCAAAGGCGCCATTTACCACGAGTACATTGCAGCAAGAGGCCAATAGGAAGCTTGGTCTAACTGCACGCGACACGATGCGGATCGCTCAGAGTTTGTACGAAAACGGTTATATCACTTACATGCGTACCGACTCGACGACGTTATCGAAAGAAGCGGTAGCGGCGGCGCGGAACTTGGTACAGTCGCAATATGGAAAAGAATTTCTGTACGACTCGGAGCGCAATTATGCGACGAAAGTGAAGAACGCTCAGGAGGCTCACGAAGCGATTCGTCCTGCGGGGAATACATTTCGGTTACCGGAGACGTTGCGTGGAGAGTTGAATTACGATCAGTTCCGGCTCTTTGATTTGATTTGGAAACGCACGGTGGCATCGCAGATGGCCGATGCGAGGAAGCGGCGGGTTGTGATGAGCATTCAAGCCGGCGATGCGGTCTTTCAAGCGACGGGAACATCGATCGAGTTTGAAGGTTTTCTAAGGGCATACGTTGAGGGAAGCGATGATCCAGCGGCTGAATTAGCAGAGAAAGAGAGGTTGCTCCCTTCGGTAGACGCCCAGGAGAGGCTCAAGCTCAATCAATTAGAGAGTCTTTCCCACACCACCCAGCCGCCGGCGCGATTTACGGAAGCTTCTTTGACGCAGGCTTTGGAAGAACGCGGTATTGGACGCCCGAGTACGTATGCATCGATCATCGATACGATTTTGCGTCGCGATTACGTATTTAAGAAGGGGAACGCATTGGTGCCGAGTTGGACGGCATTTGCGGTGATTCGGTTGATGGAAGATCACTTTGCATCGTTGGTTGATTATCAGTTCACGGCAGAGATGGAAGACTACCTTGATCAGATCAGCCGCAACGAGCGCGAGAACTTGTCCTATTTGCAAGAGTTTTACTTCGGCGATGACGTCAATGAGGCGGATGCGGCCCCTGGTGGAATAGGTCTAAAACCACTTTTGGAGCAGAAGGTAGCCGAGATCGATCCTCGATCAGCTTGTTCGTATCCGTTGACGCCGAAAGAATCGGCTGAAGGTCAAGCGCATGCTCTGTTGGTCGATGCGCAAGAAGGTTCGCCGAATCAAGTGTTTGTACGGATCGGTCGTTATGGGCCTTACATCGAACGGGGAGAGAAACGAGCTAGCATTCCAGATGACATGCCGCCTGATGAGTTGACATTGGAAGTGGCGTTGGAGTTGTTAGAAAAGCAAGAGCGAGCGGAGCAGCCTTTAGGGTATCACCCGACGAGTAACAAGCCGATTTACATTAAGCAAGGTAGGTTTGGCCCTTATGTTCAGATGGGTGCGAACGACGACGAAGAAAAGAAAAACTCATCGCTGCCGAAGGGTGTTGCTCCCGAGGCGATGACTCTTGATTTGGCCGTGCAATTGCTGTCTCTTCCGCGAAATCTCGGGAACCATCCGGACGATGGGGAGCCGATCATAGCGACGCAAGGGAGATTTGGTCCGTTCTTAAAGCATGGTGGTGATTCCCGATCGATACCGGCTGAGTATCCATTGCTGGAAATCACGCTTGAACAAGCACTGTTGGTACTAGCGCAGCCCAAGCCGACTCGAGGTCAGGGGCGAGGTGTAGCGGCGCCACCGCTTAAGACGCTTGCGGCTTCTCCTGTAACAGGCAAGCCGATTGAACTACGTGACGGACGCTACGGTTTGTACGTCACCGATGGAGAAACGAATGCTTCGTTGCCCAAGGATCAATCGGGGGACGAATTGACATTTGAGCAAGCGGTGGCGTTGCTCGAGGCGCGAGCTGCTGCAGGCCCATCGAAGAAAAAAGGCAAGCGATCTACGAAGCAAGCGGCGGCTAAGAAGGCAACAACGAAGAAGACGACAACCAAGAAGACGACAACCAAGAAGACTGGCGATGCCTCGGGGGAGCCCAAGAAGGCTGCTAAGAAAGCTTCGGCGAAGAAATCCGTAAAGAAGAAGGCAGCGACCAAGAAGTCATCAACGAAGACGGCCAAGAAGTCGTCGACGAAGAAGGCTAGCGAGTCGAGCGAAGTGGACGCGGACGCGTAAAACGGATGCTAATTGGTTAGGCGTCAACGATATGTTTCATTGTTCAGGGTTGGTCTCGTCGCTAGGCGAGATGGGGATTGGCCCTGAAGATTATTTTGGTTTTTGGGATTTCCCAGAGCTCTCGGGAATCCTGGGTTTTCGATAGCTTCGGGCCCAGAAGTTTGCAGATTGCCAGAAGTTTGCAGATTGTTCGTTGACTTCTCTGAGGAAGGCTCGCTCATCAAGCGTCCTGCGATTGCGCCGGTGGCAGAGCCCGTGATTCTCGCCACGGGAGCGGCTACGAAAGGGATTTCGTTGATTTGCGGGACGAAGGTTGAGCCGCCGAGGAAAGCGGAGCCTGCCAGGGTTGAGTACGTATGTACCATCATGGCATTGGAGAGTTCTCTATCTTCGCGTGTTTGTGCGTAATGCAGAGCATCTTTGCTGACGACGACTTGTTGGCCGAGGGGAGCGAAAGGGATATAACGCGTTGCAGCGTAGGCTCCGGGCCAAGGGGCTTTGGCGAAGTGTTTTGCCTTCGCGGCTTCATAAATCGCACTTGCAGGTTTGTCGGAATTGATCGAGAGGGTACGGGTGTAGGGGTTGAACGAGTCGAGTCGAAGGACACGAGCGGGAAAGACCGTGTAGGTACAAATTCGAGCGGCTCCATCGGTGTATTTCCAAAGCGGGTGAATATCGTTGTTAGCTTGAAGGCGTTTCCACTGCTCCATGGGGTCATAGTGGTGGGCTTCGACGATCACTTGGTGCAGGTCGTTTTCTTCGAGGTAGGCGATTGCTGCTAGTAGAGCTTCTTGTTGTGTCGTTTCTTCGTTGGTGCGTGCCGGCAGGATGCGTCGATTTGCTAGCTCTTTTCGCCATTGATGCAAGGTTTTGGCGGGGCGATGCAGGAGAGACTCCCAGCGGTCCATGGTGGGGCTTGGACCGCCTATGAGAACGGGTGGGCTAAGAGGGGAATCTTGCGGCAGCAGAGATGTTTCGGTGGTTCCGTAGCGGTACATTCCTAGTTCAGGGCGCAGGGACTTGCATCCGCATGAGAGCAGCAGAGCGAGAATGCATAGGGTTGCTTGGAATGCGCATAGGAACTGAGGCATAGGTAGAAGGAGGAATAATGCACTGTGGGTTGCGAGTCCATAGCGATCGGAAATTGAGGAAGTTCGAATTGGAGCGATTGGCGGTGCTGTGGGGTGATTTTGGGTGCTGAATCGATAACTTGGGTAAGAGGTTGGTGGGATGGTGACTATGCGTAAAATGCGTTGTGATTCCTAGATCGAGAATTTTGGTTGCACACGGAAAAACCCGCAAGTTTTATCTAGGCTATCGCCGAAACTCTTGTTGTTCGACGAGTCTGATCGTCATAGCACAAGAAGGGTATAATCGATGTCCTGCAAGCGTCTTTACTCAGCACTTTGGATGATTCTGTTTGCGACCGCTTCGACGCAGACTGGTTGCATTCATTTATCAAACATGGGTCTCGGTCCTTTTGGGGTTCCGATTCCTATAACTCCTTACATGCAGGATAGTGAGGAAGTTCAGTTCCACATCCACGAGCGTTATGCACGGGTTCCGATTCTCGGCCCGATTACGCGTGGAGGGACTGTTGCAGCGATTGATCCGCCGAGCGACGATGAAGTGATTCATGCGTTGGAGCGAGCACGGCCAATCCGTGGTGGGGTTCCATTCTTGCATGAGAAGCAACGCAACAAGGTTCGGATTGTGAAGGAAAAGATCGCCGACTACATCGATGATCCACGCTTCGTACCCTTGATTGGTTTTGCCCAGTTGCACCACGCTCACTACAAGTGCACCGTGTATTTCGAAGAGCGAACCATTAACGGGTGGCCTGTGCCTTACACCCTTGAAGATAACGAGTGCGTTGAAGTGATTTACATTGACCATAATCACTTCCACATGTGTGGTGATCCGGATACTGGGGCATCTAGCCCTTACTAAATCCGGCAGGCCCCTTCGATGCGGGGCGACTGATCAACAGATCCAATTCTCGAAAGGTGGGAGCGAAAATCTCCCGCCTTTTTTCGTTTTCCCATTGTTGTAACTGAGAATGTGTCGGCGTGAGTCGCTTTGGGGTTGATGGGAATCTATACTTCGACGTTGGCTTCGGGCAAAGGGAATTCGCCCGAAGACTGGCCGATCAAACACTGTGCGAAATGATCGTCGTTGATTGGCAATCGAGGTTGACGGGAAGGGAACAGGGGCAGCGTATTTAGTATGAGTGCTGCGAAGCAAAGCGTAGTTGAGTGCGAGGGGGTCGAAGTCGAGTTTCGGCGAGGACGGACTGTGCAAAGGGTTCTGCACGGACTAAATCTGCATGTCGAGAGGGGGCAGATTGTTACGCTTTTAGGCCCTAGCGGGTGTGGGAAGAGTACGCTGTTGCGAGTGGTGGCGGGACTTACTCGCGCGAACCGGGGTGAAGTTCGGGTTTTTGGTGCGGGGGTAGAAGAGTCTCAGCGCAAGTTGGCCTTTGTGTTTCAGGAGTCTGCGTTATTGCCATGGCGCAGCGTTTGGCAGAATGTGCATTTACCGAGTGAGATTCGGGGTAGTGCTGGGGAATCGAGCTTGAAGGAGCGGATTGAGCGGGTTTTGGAATTGGTAGGATTCAAACCGAGTGATTGGACGAAGAAGCCCAGTCAGTTATCTGGCGGAATGAAAATGCGAGCATCCATTGCGAGGGCGTTGATTACCGACCCAGAACTGCTGTTACTTGATGAACCGTTCGCTGCTTTGGACGATATGTTGCGTTCTAAGCTCAATGATTTGCTTTTGGAAATAGCTCAGCGAACGGGGTGTACGATGCTGTTCGTGACGCACAACATAGCCGAAGCGATTTATTTGAGTCATCGAATTGCCGTTTTTCGGGAAGGTCAGATTGGTGAAGAAATCACGATCGACTTGCCCTTTCCGAGGACTTCTGGGATGCGAAGCAGTATTGAGTTTGCGAACTACTATGGGCGAGTCAGTGAATCGTTGATGCGGAGTTCAGAATGAAAAAGACATCGGTGGTCGCGAGTGTGCTCTCTCCGTTGGTTGTTTTTTTAGTCGTAGCGAGTCTTTGGCATTTTGCGGTGGATTGGTTTCGGATACCCCCGGTGATTCTCCCGAAGCCAGAGGCGGTCTTACGGGGGATGTGGACGGAAAGAGTAAGTTTGCTTCGAGGTGCTTGGGTGACCTTTCAAGCAGCCTTGATGGGGCTGGGGTGCAGTGCGGTTTTAGGGACGTTGATCGCAATGGTGTTCAGTCAATCGGCTTGGATACGAACGGCGTTTTATCCATACGTTTTGTTTCTGCAAACGGTTCCGATTGTTGCGATCGCCCCGCTATTGATTATCTGGTCGGGCTTGGAGTTTCGCACCGTGGTGCTCGTCGCGACCATCATCAGCATATTCCCGATTATTTCGAACGTCACGAGTGGGCTCTTATCGATAGACCAGAACCATTTGGACTTGTTCCGACTTCAGGGGGCGGGGCGATGGGGGACATTGATGAAGCTACGTATTCCCTCGGCGGTTCCTGCGTTGGTGCAAGGGTTGAGAATCAGTGGTGGGTTAGCGGTGATCGGTGCGATTGTCGGAGAGTTGTTTGTGGCGAATTCAGGAGCTTATGATGGCCTCGGGACGATCATGAATGCGATGCAAGCGAACTTGCGTACAGCCGAACTGATGGGAGCGATCGCCACTTGTACGCTGTTGGGTATTGTTTTGTTTTTGACGGTAGAGGGGCTGCATCGTTTCTTGTTGCGACGCTGGACGATTGATGCTGGATTTGAACTAGATCGCTAATTGAATGGAGGATTTTGCCGGTCGTTAGGCTATGATTTGAGCGAAAATATCAAGTAAATCTTGGGTTCCTTCTTGTTCGGCGGTGCGTCTTGTCACGGGAAACGGGAGTTTGGAGTATATTAGAAGTTCCGTTTACCTCTTCCCGGTACACTTGTTTGAATACTCATTTGATCGCTCGCTAGCTCTTGATTTAGAAATTTACGAACATGTCACTCGCTTGGGACCGTTTGATTCCAATCCTTCGTTCGCACCGACGTTTTGTATTGACGAGCCACATTCGTCCAGATTGCGATGCGCTCGGCAGCGAGATTGGCATGGCAGGGATTCTTGAGGCACTTGGCAAGCAGGTGATGATTGTCAACGGGCATCCCACGCCACCAGCCTTGTCCTTTTTGGATCCTCGGCAGAATATCCGCGTGTTGGGTGAGAGCATCCAACCGGACGAGGTCGAGGGGGACTGTTTGATAGTCCTCGATACTAGTGCTTGGGCTCAACTTGGTCCAATGGCCGAGGTTTTGCGACGATTTTCAGGTCGCAAGCTGGTTATCGATCACCATGTGGGTGAGGATGATTTGGGGGCTGAATTTTTCAAGGATACGAGTGCGGAGGCGACGGGGCATTTGGTGACGCTCTGTGCCAAGGAGGCAGGGGTTCCGATTACCAAGTCGATGGCAAACGCGTTGTATGCTGCGATCGCTACCGATACGGGCTGGTTTCGATTTGCATCTACTACGAGTGCAACCTATCGAGTGATTGGAGATTTGGTGGCCTGTGGGGCTTCCCCTTCGACCATCTATGGGGACTTGTTTGAACGCGATACGATTGGCCGAGTTCGGTTACGAGGTCGGATTTTGGCTCGTGCAATTACGGAGTGCCAGGGTCAATTGGTACATACGTTTGTGCGTAAAGAGGATTTTTCGGAGTCGGGGGCCCTGCCAAGTGACACGGAAGACGCGATCAACTTGACGCTGGCGATTGAGGGGACCAAAGTTGCTGTGATTTTCATTGAGCAACTCAAAGGTGGTTTTAAGATTTCCTTTCGATCTCGTTGTCATGTAGACTGCAACGAGCTTTCTCGGCAATTCGCAGGTGGTGGGCATCGAGCCGCTGCTGGTGCGTTCCTTGAAGGGGAATTTTCTGACGTGCAGACACGGGTGTTGCAAGCTGTTCGCAGCGCGATCGCAAAGACGTAGGGCTTGGGGGCGGTAGCCTGAATGGCTTTACTGCCCGCAAATCTTGCCTAGACTGCTTGAATTGCCAGTCGTTTCGTCTATTCTCAATGGAACTCCAGGACGCTTTTGCGCGTCGTATGGGAGTCGTTTGTGCATCTAGAGTAGAACGCATCACGAGCAAACAGGAGCATCGGGGAAAAGATGATGAAGCGATGGTTGTTGGCAACAGTAGTATCCCTTACGACGGCTGCCCTTGGGGGTGAAGTCATGGCGGGCCATGGATCGAGCGGAGGATACGGCTCGAGTGGTGGATATGGCTCAAGCGGTGGATATTCCGTTTCGTATGGTTCTTCTGGTGGTTCGTCTGGAGGTCATGTAGGACCACTTCGACGCTTGCACCAAAAGGTCCATTCGCACATTGTCGCCAAGCATGCTCGGCACGCTGCGCGATGGGGTTCGAGTGGTGGCGGATCGAGCGGTGGATCTTCTGGATATTATCCTTCTCGCGTGGCGAGCTACGGTTCTTCCGGCGGCTCTTCCGGTGGTTACAGCGTCAGCAGCTACGGCTCATCCGGCGGTGGATCGTCTGGTGGGTATTCCTACAGCGGTGGCTCTTCTGGTGGTGGTTCATCGGGCGGGAGTTCCGGTGGCTACAGTTCGAGTCGTTACTTGCCCTCGTATGAATACAGCTCCAACGATGCGGGTTATGAAGTTCCGAGCTACACATTTGGAAGTACCAACAACTATTCGTTGCTAGGTGGACAGACAATTGCATCGAACCGTACGGCTGCTCAAGCTGAATTGGTTGCGGCGACCGAAGTGCAGTTGATGGTTGAAGTCCCACGCGATGCGAAGGTTTTCGTCAATGGAAATCCAACCACATCGAGCGGGTCGTCCCGTCGATTTGTTAGTCGCGACTTGGACACCAAAGACGCCTATCGCTTTGAGGTCCAAGCAATCTATGAAGTTGAGGGTAAAGAAGTCACGCAAACGAAAACGATTATTGCTCGTCCAGGCAGTGCCGAATCGGTCGTTTTTGATCCATCGGTCAGCGATGATCCGGTAGAAACCACTTTGACTTTAAACGTGCCGGAAGACTCCAAAGTCGTTCTTGCGAACAATTCGACCAAGAGCGATGGTTCTGTTCGAGTCTATCGCACGAAGCAACTCAAGACTGGTGAGGCTTGGGAAGACTACAAAATCCAAGTCACGCACAAGGGTATCACCAAGGAAAAAACGATTCGTCTAATCGGTGGTGACAAGCTTGAGATGAGTTTCACCTTTGCTGACGAGCAAGGAACTGACGTTCAGGCCAACAAGATCGCTTCGGCTCGTTAATCGATACTGAAACATGCGTCGGTTGTTCATACAATCGACGAAATTCAAAAACAAAAACGCTTCGCAGGCTGATGCTTGCGAAGCGTTTTTTTATTGAGCGATTGTTTCGAAACGTCGGCTCGAGGGCTTACGATTGAGCTGCGAAGTGTTCCCACCAACCGTCGATGGTGGTGGACGGTCCTGACGGCTCTCGGTCCTGGACGGGCAGATTCTCGTTTTCCAAATCAAATGCATCGAGTGTTTGCTCAATCGCTTCGATGCTTCGAAAGTTTGATGGCGTGTTTGGTTCGGTCATGAGAGTATCCAGATCGTTGGAACTGTACTCTTGCTCGAACCACAACGGGACTTCTTCTCTTTGAACCTCGGCGACATTGATCACCTTGACTGGAGCAAGCTTGATTGGAGGTGGTTCCATTTTAGCCGCGACTTTTGTTTTGCCTGGTAGAACGATTGGATCTGGTTCTAGGATCTCGATCACTTCTGGTGCTGGTGGTTCAACTAGTTCCATTGCAGCAACATGGACGGCTGGTTGAGGTTGGACGAGGACTTCCTTTAGAATTGCTTGCGGACGATAGATTTCTGCAATTCCTGGTTGGCCTTGAGTAGGAAGTACACGGACTTGTACGTCGATTGAATCGAAGAGTCGCATGATGTGTTCGTGGCAAGTGAACATGACGACTTGGTGTCCGAGAGCAGCGAAGTCACGAAGAACTTTCGCGGCGCTTGTAGCACGGATGGTATCGAAGTTTACCAGGACGTCATCGAGGACAATAGGCAGAGTGGCACCACGTCGGGAGTAGGCGGCCGCGAGAGAGAGACGCAAGGCGATGAATACGGCTTCGCGAGTTCCTCGACTGAGGACTTCCAGTGGAAGGCTTTGACCTTTCTCGTTATCGATACGCAGCGCGTTCTTGCCCAATGGAGTCCAGACGCGAACGTACTTGCCAT
The DNA here is from genome assembly GCA_040373655.1 of Pirellula sp. Classification (GTDB taxonomy): domain Bacteria; phylum Planctomycetota; class Planctomycetia; order Pirellulales; family Pirellulaceae; genus JBKCUI01. The sequence goes on from JBEICB010000029.1 coordinate 29,530, forward strand.
CGGTGAGTTGTTTAAGGAATGCGGAGGCTTCTCGGAGCGTTTCGGGTTGCCTTTCGCTTTCATAGATTTCGCACACTTTTTCTAGCATGCAGGTCGTCAGGCCCAAAGCTCGCCAGTGTGCAGCGCATCGTTCGATTTGTTGTTCCAAGCAGGTCAATTCGAGTTTGGCTTCTGCGAGTCTTCGGTCAGCAGCCAAGGTTTTCATTTCCTGGTTGACTTCCCCTTGGCGTTGCTGCAGTTGGCCGATGCGTTCTTCAGCGCTAGCGATACGTCCACTGAGCGTTTCCCAACGTTTATCGAGTTCGAATGCGGGAGAATTTTCCAGCATCTTTTGGATGGCTTCGTAGGAAACTTGGGTGCCCATCGTAGCGCGGATCCGTTCGTCAAGAGCGGTGATTTGTGCATCGAGTTGCAGGTGTTCTCGTTTCTTTTCCAAGAGACCTTCGAGTTGTTCGGCGGACTCAGCGGAAATTTCAGCAAGGAAAGATTGGCGCGATGAGACTAGTCTTTCTACTTGGCGTTGGATTCCTTTGTACTTCTTTGCGACTTCTTCGTCTTCTCGCTTGAGTTCTTTGCGCTGCGCCAAGAACTGTCGGTGTTGGGCGAGTGTATTGAGAAGTGATTGGAGTTTTTGCTGTGGGCCTTCTACGGAAAGATCGCTAGGTTTCAGGCTCGTGGCTTCTCGAAGGCTTGGTGTATTGCGATCACTTTCTTGGGGACGCAAGTTTCCGCGATCGGTTGCTTGAGGGCGTTGCGGAGCATTCGAAGTTGATTGAGCAGTTTTTCCTGATGGCTCGTTGGAATTGGAGTTCGAGATCGCCACACTCATTTGAGTGGTCAGGGCTTCGAGTCGTTGCAGCGAGCTGGTCAGCTCGATTTTACGTTGCGTTAGTTCGTCGTTTTGAGTTGTGAGTTTTCGGCGGGTTTGCAGAAGGGATTCATAGCCCTCGGCGAGAATGCGAATACTCTTGGGTGAGAGGGATTCAGCAAGTCCGAGTTGGTGGAGAGTCTTCTTCCACTGGATGCGAGCTCCTTTTAGTGATTCGGATGCTTCCGCTGCTTGTTTGCGAGCCGAATTGTATCGGGCTTTTGCGGCATTTTGATTGTGGAAGATTGGCAGATACGATTCACAGGCGGAGAGTTCATGTTCCGCTTCTCGCAGTTGCTGTTCGATGGAGGAATTGTGGTCAGGTAACGCGGTTAGCAATTCCTGTTTTTCGTGTTCCGTCTTACGGATTTGGCCGACGAGTGCATCGAGCTGAGACTCAAAATCATTAAGTTCGCCTTGCATGCCTCGTTCCATGGATTTCCACCATAGGTAGGTCGCAACCAAGATGATCATGCCGAGAACGGTCATCAACACACCTGTGTTTTGGGTGTCGTTAGATTGAAGTTCTAAGGCTCTTGCAGCGGCTGGTAGGTTCGCGTTGTTGTACCACCCGAAGAAGTTATTCAGTCCGGAGATCAGCATGAAAGCGCCGATGAAGAACGGGATCGCAAGCATAATGACCCGTTCCCAAGAGAATCCATCGTCACTTTCTAGATCGATGGTTTCCCCTTCAAGTTCCTCGCGGTTGTTCGAGAGTTTGTGAAGTCTTTCTTCGACTTGTTGGTATTTTCGAATCGATTGGATTCGTTCGCTTGCAGCTTGGATGGATCCTTGGAGATCCGAAGCGTTCCGTAGTTGTAAAAAGCCGGCGATTTCGCTTTGGAGCTTATCGACTTCTTTTTTCTCGCTTTCGACCCGTTCGCGAGCTTGTTTAAGTCGCATTTGTTGAGTTCGAACATCTCTGGCTGGACCTGCAAGTTGTCCGATTGCTTGTCGGGACAGGTCGGGCAGGTTCGCCAGTCGTCGATCGCCCAGCAAAGCGTCTTGGTCGGACTCATTGAGGCCCAGGCGCTTGGCATCATCGATCAGTTGTTCTTGGGTTTGTTTCCATTCGGATTCGAGTCGATGGATTTGTTTTTGCAGTTGGGTGATCCAAGGACCTTGTTCTGCTGCTGCTTCGATTTTGCTCGCAAGGCCAAGTACGTTTCGGTTCAGTGGCAGGTCGTCAGCGCGTTTGCGTAAACTCTTTCGTTGTTCGGAGAGAGTTTGTAGCTGAGTTTTTCGTTCGTCGATTTGCGACTGAATATCGTTTAGTTTTTCCAAAGACTCTTCTTGGACATCCGTCCTAGCGCGGAGGGCTTGGAGCTTTGTGCGCAGGGAGTCGTGTTGCGTCCAAGGATCCCGGACACTCATAGCAATTTCAATCGTCTTCGATTCGAGTTCCCATTGTTCGATACGTTGCTTGAGCTCTTCGATTTCGTTTTGTTGGTTGCGGCGGTGGACGGCTAATTCTCCCCAGCGACGACCACGCAAGGTAAGTTGCTCGATTTCGTCTCGGAGTCTTTGTCGTTTTGCAAACATGGTTTGCAACTGTGCATTTTCATCGGTTTGGGAGACCATTGCCGTGCGTGCAGCGCGGAGTTGCCGAATGACATCGACGAGGGAGACGCGATCTAAACCACTAGATAACTTGTATAGTTCATCAGCCGCAGCCGTATCATCAAGGGTGCTGAGTTCTTGCAGTTCTCGCAGGCCGATGGCGAAGACGTTTGTAAAGATCGATTCGTCGACATTTCCCAAGAGGGACGTCAAACGATGTTGTCCTTGGGTGATACCATCGCTGCTCATGACGGTCAGTTGACCGATGACGCTTGGGTCATTTAATGTCGCGCGACGTGCGATTTCATATCCGCCACCAGGTCCGGTAACTCGGATCGCCCCCCCTGGTTTACCACCGAAAACGGGAGGAAGGTAACGCATGCGGCGTTCTGGCGTGAAGCCATAGAACATCGTGCGCAGGAAGTTCATCAGGGTGGTTTTTCCAGCTTCGTTCGGCCCGTAGAAGACCGTCATTCCCTCGGGCATGGAATCGACAGACAGTCCTGACCAAACACCGAACCCATCAATTTGTACGTCGCGAACTTTCATTATAGTGTGCCTCCAAATCTCCTGGTTGGAGCGATTAAATCCACTTTGTGACCACGAAGCATATCCACACCCAGCAAAGTAGCTTGCTCGAGCGCAACCGCTGTATGAGCTGGATCGTCTTCAATGAGTGTCTGTTGCCAAACCGTCGTACCCGGTGTTTCGGATTCCACGATGGGACCAAGGTTTAGCTGCATGCCATGTGTCTTGCGGTGTTCTTGAGAAATCCTTAGGAAGTCCCCTAGGATGGTGTCCTCTTCTTGCCACTTGCTAGGGTAGCTTTTCGGGGAAAGGACTTGGATTTCAGTCGACCAGACGCTGCAAGCACCGTGTCCGTATTCACGGCGAAGCCAACCGAGAATTTCATCGATGGCTTCTGGACCGACCAAAGCCGTGTTTTCGAGATCGAGTTCGACGCGCCAACGAATGATCAAGTGACGGGAACCGTGTTCGTTTTGAAGGCGAGCGATTCGTTTGCTCATCACTTCGCGCATGTCTCGGCCGAGCGCTAGGTCTTCGACGTCAAGTGTTTGCGTTACATAGCGAAAGATATCTCCATCGGTGGCAACGATTTGTGCATCGTGGTCACCATCGACTTCGACCGTCCAGTAGCCGTGGGGGCCTTCTTCTTCAAAACTACGACCTTGCAGGGTTCCGCATACTCGCATGTGCGGTGCTTCGCCATGTAATGTCTTGCGGTTGTGTTCGTTTCCGATAGCCCAGAAGTCAATGCGTTCGCTTTGCAACGCATCGCGGTCTGCGGCACCGTGTGCCATCGCGATAACGTAAGTACCATCGGAGTCGCACTGGAATTCTGCTGAACGGATCGATTCTCGCCCGTCGCTCGAACGAGCAACGATGGTTGCCAACGGGGTGCCGTTACGTCGGAAGACGACGCTTTCGACTTCTTTGCGAGAGAAATAATGGACATTCGGTGGTAGCGGGACGGCTTCGGGCCATCGCTCCGGATCATCGACGGATCCACCAGCCCAATAGACGGGAATTTTGTGTTGTGCAAGTTTTTCAAAATGCTCAAGCAGAAACGCGGGGCCGGCGGCACCTGTAGAGATTGGGTTGAGCAAATCGCCTGAAAGGAGGACAAAGTCCACACTTTCAACGATTGCAGCTTCGAAAAACGCTTCGGCGGCTTTCCACGGAGCGTCGACCAGGGCGCCTTTGAGATGTTCTGGCAAGTCGGTCAAATCCTGCATCGGCCTTTCGAGATGAAAGTCACCGGCGTGCAGAAAACGAATTGATTCC
>JBEICB010000390.1:0-2500 GCA_040373655.1 Pirellula sp.
CGGACGCGCAGCGGTGCGAATCGTGGCTTGAGACCAAGCAGCGGCCAGCTTGGCATCGTCTCCCAGCGTCACGCCGATCTGATACTCGCAGTACGATTGCTCGAATCTCAATCGCAAGCTCCAATCCCAAAAGCTGGCCTTCGGAGAATAGATCCGAGCAAGAAACCTCTTCCATTCAAACGAGTTCCAATGATCACTCGTCGCAGCGCTCCATGCAAAGAACGCGATGAGTGCTCTTAACGCGTTGAGATAGCGATGCGTCTCTAGTGCGTTGCGATGCTGGCCCGATTGCATCCCGGGCTTGCCACACGTCAAGCACGCCGGTGTGCGTTGCAGGCGCTGGGCCTTGGCCTCGTCGGTCTCTTCGATGCCCAGCGCCATTAGCTTGGCCTTGTGCTCCCGCGCGGTGCATATCCATCGGAATCACAGTTGCTCCATTTTGAGGTTCCGGTTCCGGCTTGTAGTTAGGATTAAGCAGGTACGTATCAATAATCCCCGAGACGATGTACTTCCCGGTGAACTCATCTTTGTAAACATGATCGGCCAGAAGGATAGCTTGGACTTTCGGTTTCATACGCTTAGATCCCGAATAGCTTACGAACAAGCTCACGCACGATCGCATACTCGAACGGCAAAAACATCAGAGTGACAACAACGAAGCCGATAATCTCGTTGCGTCGCTCACGTTGGCGTTCAAGTGAACCCCTGCTGTGGACTTTCCGTTCGATTCGGCTGGGTTGGTACGGGTTCATGGTACTTCATTCAAGGCACTTCGAACTCAGTGGGTAGGCTGGTATTCTGCTGAAATTACGGCAGGCTGTCAAATCGGAGGATTCGATGATTCCACTAACGCCCACACTAAAGGCCGAGCAGGTCACAATCGACGACGACATAGTTCGCTATCGAGTCTACTGCGACCAATGTAACGACTGGCACTATCACGGACCGCAAGATGGTCGTCGCGAATGCCACTGTATCAACCCCGAGTCGCTTTATCATCGAACTGGGTACTTCATCGAACTTAGTCAACCAGTCGGCAAAACGTAGTTTCGTTTACTGGAATGTCCTTCGGTGGCTTGCTCTTGCCGAAATGCGATTTGAACGCGGCCCCGACGCATTCATAGACTAGCTCAATTAGCCCCGCATTGCCCTTCAGATCGATTGTGCCGACTCCAAGCGTTGCTCCCTCCCATTCGACTTCGGCGATTGCAACGAGCGGTTTGCGGGCGTCTGGACCGTGGTAGACGAGGAGTTGCATTTCGTGTCCTGCTGTAACTTTACGCCCACAAACGAAAACAGGCGACCGATTTGGTCACCTGCTTTGAATGATTCACTGCCTGAGCAATTAGGCTGTGTGCCGCTTCTTGCGACGAACTACCAAGCCCATGCCAAGTGCACCGATGCCCCACAGGGCAATTGTTGTGGGTTCGGGGACGGCGGCAGGTTCGAGGGATGTCGCCGACCATGCAAGGCCATCGATCGTATCGACACCGGTCATTCCAACAAGCGTCGCCTGACCAGTGGCCACATTGACCGTGTAAAGTGCTGAAGGAGCGTTGAGGCCATTGCTTGTGCGATTTGTAAGGAAGAGAGTTTGTGAGGATTGGTCGAAAGCCAGCCCGGCCAAACCGCTTGTACTCGTGCTCAATCCCAACGATCCTATGGCGGTTGCCACTCCAGTCGTCTTATTGAGTGTGTAGAGGAAATTGTTTTGCTGCCCAACACCATATAGGATCCCATTCGTATCGTCGTGGGCCAAGCCTGAAATGCCCGTAAACGCCTGTAGGCCGGTCATATTTGCGACGTTGGTTACCGAATTGTTCGTTGCATCGGTGTATTTCAGCGGGAAGGACGTGGATGAACCGGCATTGTCGCTATCGACAGTGAAAATCCGCTGTGTCGATGAATCGGCTGCCAACCCCCACCAGTTCAGATCCCCATCCATTCCGTTAAGCTTCGTAAATATCCCAGTCCCCAGATCCACTGTACCGAAGCTTGGATCCGTCAATCCAGTCGCAAACGCTCCGCTCACATAGAGCTTTCCGTTGAGTACCTCTGCTCCGGCGAATCCAAGGTCTCTTCCTAAGATCGAGGTCACGAAAGTAGCTGAGCCCGTTCCAGAATCGATCCGGTATACCGAGTTTGTGGCGGTCGAAACGCCGTACAGAATGCCAGCCTCAACCTTATGTACCGTGCCTGCAAGTAGCATCATTAGAGGTACAAAGATTTTCGCGATTTGTGTTGAGTTGCCGAAGCTCGAGATCAATCGTTTCATTTTTCGCTCCAGATAAAAAAGTGACGCCCGGGAACCGGGTCGGCGAAACTTCGCCGAATTTCAAGCGGTCACAGTCTACTTGGCGAATGTCTGACAAACAACTAGCCGACTGATAATCCGCAGAGAGTTCATTGCCTCCCCGAGCGCAACCCTCTTCGTAACAATACTCTCTTTGCCTGGGAGGCGTAAAGTGTTTGATAGCATGGACTTACGGAGTTAGAGACC
>JBEICB010000009.1:0-56604 GCA_040373655.1 Pirellula sp.
ACATTGTGACAGTGGAATGCAAATGGCCCCTTGAAGGTTCTGAACTTCATGAACACTTCGGCAGAAGTCCCGTCTGCTAGGTTGACCGTATCGGACTTGAACGACTCCCAAAGGGGTGGACGTTGGCCATTGACCGTTTGAATCTGATGGCTTTCCAAGTGAACGTGGATTGGATGCCACCAACCACCACTGTTATTATTGAAAATCCATCGCTCAGCCGAATCAGCCGCAGGTGCCGCATCCATCCGCGTCGGTTCATACAACTCGTTGTTGACAACCCAAGAACCGTTTGACCGACCAAAATCGAAAACTCGGGTCGCGCGAATCTCACTCTCCAAAATCGGCACGTGAGGACGCAGAGTTGTCCCTTCCTTCACCGTTGCATCGTTGCGGACACGATTACCCACAACTTCAAATTTCAGCAACGGTGTCGGTTGCGCAGCGATCCCATCTGGTTTGCGTCCACTTGTCTGCTCCATCCAGTTGTTTAAATAAACCACAGAAGGAGCATCACTAAAGTCAACGATAATGTCCGCACGCTTCGCTGGACTAAGCATCATACCTTCCCGTTGCATCGCAAATGGAAGCAACCAAGCGTCGTTACCAACCTGCAAAAAGCTGCGGCCGTCCGAGAATCGCAAATCGTAATACCTAGCATTAGAACCATTCAAAATTCGGAATCGATACTTGCGACGTTGTACTTGGAACTTCGGCTGAACCTTAGCGTTAACCAAGTGAATATCTCCAATCGCTCCATCGTGATCAAGCATGTTGTAATAGAGCGTCCCGTCCGCATTAAACCGCCGATCCGAAAGCACCAATGGCACGTCCAATTTGGGCAGAACATTGCTATTGATCAGATTCTCTTCGATCCGATCGGTGCAAAGATACATCCCTGCCATCCCAAAATAGACATTCGGACCCGCAATATCCATCGCGTGATCGTGGTACCAACAAGTCGACGGCGACTCGCTGTAATCAGGCCTTCCATTGTGCAATGGAACGGTATTTGGATAGAAGTAATCCCGATCCTTGCCTGGCTCGACGAAGTACGTCGGAAAACCATCTGCGTGTGATGGAAGATGCCCACCGTGCAAATGGATCGAAGTCTCAACAGATAGCCTGTTGCGGAAACGCACCACAATCGGCTCACCAATTCTCGCCCGAATCGTCGGGCCCGGTACAGTCCCATTATACGTCCAGACCGGAGTCTTAACCCCAGGGATGAACTGATGTATCGCGGGACGCATCTCTATCGTGTAGTACTTCAACGGAAACACCGTGTACTTTGCCAAATCCGCGAATTCGGGTGCAATACCGTGGAAAGCACTACCCGGCTCATAAGGAGGACGCCCGTTTCTCGACACCATCGGCTGCAATACCGAAGGCATCGGCAAAACGGCTTGAAATGGCTGCACAGGTATTGGCGTCGGAGGAGCATCCGGTTCTTCCCCGCCCTGACCGTAAGCATATCGCGACCAAGCAGCACCCGTCAAAGCACCTACTGCCGCTGCGCTCAGAAAACCACGACGATCAGCCCTCAACCAACCCTGGCCACCGCCGATTTTCTCAACTACAAAACGCTCACCCACCGCTCTACTGCGACTGCCCCTAAGCCCCATGCTGATACCCGCTACTCGATACGTCAAAAGCAACCATAGCAAATTGAAAAAATCGATCTAGGCCCTTCTAGCCGTCGCGATTCTTCGCTCGTTTTGGTTTTCTTGCCTCGACAATTAATTAAAGATAAGGGTCACTGCTGAATTAAAATTAAACCCGTCAGTGGCGCAGACCCCTTTTGGTGATACCTCGGTAAGATAGCGATGAGGTTATTTATTTCTAGCCCCAGAAAAGAAAATATTCCCCAAAATCTCAATCCAGATCGGTTCTTTCTGAAAAGCCAAAAAAGCCAGAAAAAGCAGAGACTTTTACGCGAATTGCGCAGAAAAGCCAACTGTGATTTACACAGCGACAAGCTGACAGGCCACCCTGGTTTACACATCCATTAAATGCGCAAAAAACGGTTTACACAAATTGAATTTAATGGCTATTCACCGTGATAAATTAGCGAATGCAAAACTTAAAAAATTAAAAAATCAAAACAAGGATCTCGCAAAAAACCAAGACATGTCGCACCGCGATTTCGTTTAACAGTCAGCCGGAGGCGTACCATGATTTCGTTTAACAACGCACAGTATGTGTAGCGGTCCACACTAAAACAACCATTTACCACATCATTGCAGGAGCCCCCTAGGCCTCGGTACCTGCACCCATATTAGGTCTTCAGTCCGGAGGGCCGACACACCGAGAATTGCAAAGCTCACTCAAATCATAATGCGCATTCCTTATGCTCTTCCATCATCATGTGCTCCATCCATCCTCTTATTTGTTGTGCCAGCCCTCCGGACTTGAAACAACCAAGAGATCCCCTCGGCAAAAAGCAACGAAGGGCGTGTGTAGCGGTCCGCACCTAAACAATCATCTGCCACATACGTCCACCCAGCACATCCATTCAATGCGTGTGGTTCAAATACACGACCGCGGAACACACCAGTTCAAACATGCACTACTTTCCACCGTCTGGCGAGCGGTGGCTACGGAAGAACTCGCCGAGAAGCAAAGCAGACCGCAGAGCATCCGTCCCATCTATATCTACTTTCCACTTTCAACTCTCTCGAGCCATCGGCTCGCACCACTTTCTACTTTCAACTCACTCGAGCCATCGGCTTTCGCATCACAAATCCACTACGGCAAGTAGTTCAATGTGTAATAAGCATCAGCGTGAAGCAGTCCAAGACCTTCTGCTGACTTCACCCCTTTCGAAACCAAATGATGCACATGCCCACGCTGCAATCCATCCACCTGCAACTCCACTCTCAATCCATCTTCTGACAACTTCGCAGACTTCAACTTTGGCTCCGTTGCATCCACTTCAGGACTCCCATATGCACCCTGGAAAATGTACGTAAAGGTCTTCATCGAATATGAGCTGATATCCTCTGCACTCTCTCGATCGACCGGATGAGTAAAGACCAACTCAAACCCTCCCTTAATCGCCTTCATTTCCAATACTTCAAAAGGCACCCTCCCCGTCCAATCCAATCGCTGAACGCAAAAACTCTTCGTCCCGCGTGAGCCCCAACCACGATTGGTCCCACCTACAAACATCTTCCCGTTGGGCTCCATCTGCAATCCGACCACGCCGCAATCCAAACCCTCTCGAAACGGGAAGCAAGCTCCCTGGTAATGCCCCTGGACTTTTTCCATGTAACATCGCATCACCGTACTGAAGGTCTGATCTCCCACAAAGATCTGGTTCTTAAAGGGGCCAAACTTTCCATCTGTCGTATCACAAGTAATCCCGGCAGCCGATTGCCCCATCTTCCCATACGGAAACAAAATCGCTGGCGGCTCGTACTGCGGAATCTTATCCGCTTCAACCACAAACCGACTTCCATCCTTCGGCTCCAGCGGCTTGGGCCCCATTTCCGACTCGGCTTGGGCGTACCACTTAAATCCACCCGGATGCCCTACAAACTTCTTCGGCATCAAGTGCTTCAACGCACAAGTCCCGTTCCAAGGCCCTTGATTGTCCGTATAGAACACATCTCCAGCAGCATTCATCCCGATGCCCCCGGGAGACCGGATGCCACTGGTCGTCGGCAATGTACGCCCCTCAGGCGTTACTCGCACCGCCCAACCTCGGTACAAAGCATCACTTCCAAACGAACCTGTCAAACACAAAACGACCCAGATGTTGCCATCCTGATCAAACTTCGATCCAAATGCATACTCGTGATAGTCCCCAGTGATTTGCCAACCGTCAGCAACCACTTCAAACTCATCCGCTTGACCATCCCCATCGCTGTCCTTCAGCCGCGACACGTCCGGTCGCTGCGTGACGTACAACCAACCTTCACGATAAGCCATCCCGATCGGCTCATGCATTCCATGCGCAAACCGCTTGAACTGCCCCGCCTTCACCTCCGCAGCGTCCGCATCCTCGATCATCCAAATCTCACCGCGACGCGAGGAGACCGCCATCTTCCCATCAGGCATCCGTTGAAAGGATGTCGCCTCAAGTTCCACTCCCTCGGGTACTTCAAACGAATGAATCGAATAGTAGTCCGACTCCTTGGGAGCTCCCTTACTCTCCTGCTTTTCCTGCCCCTGCCCCGCTCCCTGCAGCGTAAACGCTGCTGCGCATAGCATCGCTAAAACCTTGCGAATTCTTGTTCTTCCTGCAGCTCGAATCGACATGACTGTTCTCGTTTATCTCGTTTGGTATCTCTGAATTGATTTAGATGTGGCTTGCGATGCTCCAAAACTTACCAACGAAGGTAATACTCAATCGAAACATCTGCATTTGGAAGCGAGATTACAAGCTCTCGTTTTCCTTGAACCTCTCGCACTGCTGCAGTAGAAACAAGCTTTTCGTCAATCGTTATCTGATATCGATCATCCACCGACCAAGTATTCTTAGCGATCGAGGTGATCTCGCCGCCACTAGCAAGCCGAACCATCCATACACCATCGCCGACCGATTGCTTGCTGTGGGTTAACGTCAAAGTTCGCTTCATTCCCGGCGTCTCATTGGGACCAGGACTCAATTCCGCTCGATCCGACACCTCAACACCTTGAATCCTATACCGGAATGTGGGTACGCCCCCTGCATCCAATCGGTAACCAAGGAACTTGGCCTCTGCTGAAACCTGCTTCGAATCAGGCCAAGCTACATTTGCATCAGAAAGCCTCGAAACTGGCGATACTGCTTCATAGTTCAATATCAGATCGCCAAGCGGCTTTTGACGCCCAACTCCACGATCGCGCCAATGCATAGACGCATCGATGAACTGCCCCTGCCACAACTTGGTCATACTCATCGTTTCAGCATCCCAAGCGATATTTAAGCCACCTGGATATCCCACCGCAATTCCACGAGCCGATAGCCCTTCAAGAAAATTACGATACAGGATCGGACGATCCGTAGGCTCAAGCGCAATCTGATTGCGTTGCAATCCCTCTGGCGTTGCCGCTTGTCCTCCCTGTGACATATACTTCCACAACGCTGCGATTTGGTGCTCTGCATTTCCTTCGTATACGCTCTTTAATACACTCACACCTTCCGGAAAACTTGCCGGCATACGTGTCCCCGGTCGGTACTTCGTAGGCTCCAGCATGTATCGATAAAACCACTCCGGTCGCAGCCTCTCCGTCATGGTCAATAAATTGATCGCTTGAATCCCAATCGCTCGCTCATTGCCAAAGGTGTGACACTGAGCACACGATAGCCCCTTGTTGCCAGCCAACAATCGACCAGCGGCAATCGTCCGAATCTCCGCTTCATCTGCCGTCTTCGCTGGGCGATCTTCTTGCGGTCGATCCATTTGCTTCCAGTGATCCGCTAATCCTCGCGCCGACTTTCCATACTGCGGCATTCGAACCAGCATATAAGGCCGATGACGAGCCCCCTCCGACAAGACTCGGTCAAGATAACCGTCGGTGAGCTTATCCCCCACTCCCGTCAGGCGCGGCGGTAATCGTCCCTCATCTCCCATCTCCGGAATCGTCGATGTAAACAAATCCAGCTTGTCACCCTCAGGCCCACCAAACCCATTGCGCTGATGGCAAGCGATGCAATTCAACTTCGCTAAAGTATACCGGGAATGTTGCTCGCCGGTCAGCTTCGTCTCCTCCTGACTCCCACTCAACGCCGCAACAATCGCGTCCTTCTGAAACGAAGTCAATCGATACTCCGGCAACCCCTTCTGTACTTCGGTCGCTAAACATCCAGCATCTAACTTCAACTTGTCAATCGAAGGTGCCTTGCTCAGCCGCGACGCCGCCGATTCCGTGTCCTTCATCCCATGACACTGAACACAACCCACACTCTGAAATAGCCCCTTGCCACGGGAAATCAAACTTGCATCGTCACTTCCTGCACCAGTTGAACCATTTCCCTTGGCATCCCCCTGGGCTGCTTTCCCTGGCTCCAACTGGAGCCAACCATCGATTGGCTGACGAACAAACGTCGAACTCTCCCACTGCAACTCCAAAGTCGCTTCACCACCTCCTTGAAAGTATTCAACCACTAGGTTGTGTGGACCAGCAGTCAATTCAACTTCTCCACTGGCGGTCTGGTGCGGGTGAATACCATCCACATCTACCACCTTCTTCCCATCGACCAAAAGTCGGCTGCCATCATCTGAACCGAGATGAAATCGAACCTTACCCGCCGTATCCAATGTCACAAACGACTCGAACCGCACCGCGTAGTTGTTTGTCCTCCCGGAAACCGACAAGTCCAGCCCCTCGGATTCACCAGTTGCTACAGGCTTAAGCTCCTGAAAATCTGGCAACTTGTTCCAGCCTCCCTCGTAGACTTGGTACTTCATGTTCGGCCTTACGTCACTAGGATCTACCGATGGAAGCAAGAAGTGCGCTAAGTCACGGGATTCGTTATCATCCAAGTGCATTCCAGGCATCCGATTCGAAGGGCGAACCGTATGCGGCTGCTTCAAAAATAATGCTAACCCATCTAGAGAATACTTTTTAGATAACTCAGGCAATGGAAGCGTTGTCGAACTCTGACGCGATCCATCCGCCATTCCGTGGCAAATTGCACATCCCACTCGCTCGTACAACTGCTTGCCCCGCTGCGCTGCTTGAACGTCCACGCGTGCATGTCGACGAGTCTTCCCCGTACTCTGCAAATACGCTCCAATCGCTCTCGCAGTCTCTTCTCGCTCACTCTCTGCCAAACCATGAAGTAGATCTGGCATCGTTGTCCCTACTTTAGAACCATGTACATCCAACAACATGTTAGCGATGTATCCAGGACGAATTCGGTTCCCGACTTGCTCGAGTACTGGTGCTTCCTTTCGCTCAAGCCCCCCTTCAAACTTGCCAGCCGAGTGGCAACTTAAACACCCGAGCTCACTGATCAAAATCTTGCCCGATAATTGCTGATCTGCAGGACTGCTACTTGCCGCTGCTAATCGCTCGTAACCCGTAACACGAGGTCGCTGGGCCACCCGCTCTGCATCCATCGGCACTATCCAAATATTCCGATAAGCCACAGGATTGCCGTGATCCTGAAGATACAACGGTCCGTCACTTGGACTCTCCCCCACAGGAGCAGCGGTCGTCGCCCCAGGCACATTCCGATCGCGATGTATCGGATAACCATTCAACCAAACCGTTAACTTCGCCTCAGAAATCTTCTTCCCTGCGTCATCCCAACGCGGCGCAACAAACTCGACATCATAAGTCTGCCAAGTCATCGGAGGTAAACACGCATTGAACTCCGCTGCGCCAACGCCATAAATCGCACCGCACGTATTGCCCTCGTTTTCAAACCCAAACGAATCCAATACCTGGGTCTCGTATCGCCCTTGATGATATACGCCGCTATTGCCTCGCCCCTGCCCCATCGCCTCGGGAACGAAAGGCGTGCGAAACTCTAAGTGCAAACGATAATCGCGAAAAGCTGACTTGGTCGTACACCCAGCCAACAACAAATCTCCCTCGATTCGCTTAGCACCTTGCACCCAATTTTTGTCGACCGATTCTTGCGTTCCATCGAACAAGACTTCTGCGGCAGCCGGAGGTCGCGCCCCGAGTGTTGGGCTAATCCGCTGTGTCTTCTGAGCACCTTCCAGCACAGCATCTAGCTCGTCCTGATCCATCTCCTCAGTTTGCACTGGCCCTCGATCCCACCCGGCACCAGGAAGCCCCCCTTGAAAGACGGAGACCAAATATTTCTCGCCGGCCAATGCCGCAACTTGGATCCCCCGGCCGCTCTTGAGATACTCCCCTTGAATCGCTAGCCTCGGTGAATCCTGCGCTGACGCTTCTCTTACCGCAGAAACTTGGAAAACAACGCAGGAAACTGCAAGCCACAGCACTTTCGAACCGAAGCCCACTCGCAAATTTTTATTCAACATAACTACACAGAACGTTTCAAGTTGAAACCGACAAAAATAAAGTCCGTTATGACTCGCTGTAGCATAGTAAACGAACGCGGTGATTCCTACAGGGGACTCAAAGAATCTCTCCGACTTTAAGGCTCTTGAGGTTGCATCCCCAGTTGCTTCATCTTGCGATATAAATTCGATCGCTGTAGCCCCATCCGCTCCGCCGCTTGCGTAATATTGCGATTACAAGCCTTGATCTGCTGCTCGATATACTTGATCTGGAAATCAGCGGTCGCATCCGCTAACGATCTCGAGAGATCCACCCAAGCCTGCGAATCGTCAGTGTGACTGCGCGGTGACCGCACAAAATCAATCTGAGAGTCATCGATTACATCTTCCGTAGTCAAATAAGCCACTCGCTCAATGATGTTCCGCAACTCTCGCACATTGCCCGGCCAATCGTGCGAAAGCAATCGCTTTCTCGCCGAACCCGACAACGTCGGCTTACTCCTCCCAATCTTGCTACAAAACATCGTCAAAAAGAAGTCTGCCAACTGCAACACATCCTCGCCACGCCCACGCAAAGGTGGCAACTGAATCGTGACGACAGTCAATCGAAAATACAAATCTTCCCGGAATTTCTTGCTGCGAACTAACTCCACTAAATTCTGATTTGTTGCCGCAATAACTCGCACATTCACAGGGATCGCTGCCGATCCACCCACCCTTACCACCACCTTCTCTTCAAGCACCCGCAAGAGCTTCGCTTGACCCGCCAAACTCATATCCCCAATCTCATCGAGAAACAATGTCCCGCCATTGGCTAACTCGAACTTACCAGTCCGCGTTTCATGAGCATCAGTAAAAGCTCCCTTCTCATGCCCGAATAATTCACTCTCCAAGAGCGTTTCCGTAATCGCAGCACAATTCACTGCAATAAAAGGTTCAAAGCGACGACGGCTTTGGTAATGAATCTGGCGTGAAACAACTTCCTTTCCCGTTCCATTCTCCCCCAATAACAAGACTGCTAAATCTGTGTCTCCTACCCTCGCGACGGTTCCCTTCAACTGAACCATCTCGGGCGAATGTCCAATCAATTGAACCTGCGCCACAGCATCTTTTGTCAACCGATCCCGCGTCTGAATCAATCGCTGCATCGTCTGCGTATTCGATAACGCTGCCGATGCATGTTTCGCTAACTCTAGCAAATCATTCTCATCCTGAAGGTCAAACCGACCATCCACATGGTTGATCACCTCAAAAACCCCCATCGGCTTGCCCCTCGGATCCGTTAACGGTACGGCCAGCAACGAATCCGTCCGATACCCACTGCTCGCATCTACCTTGCGATCCACCTCATCCGTCGGATCCGAACGGTCCCACCGACGCGATTGCTGACTCCCCAATACCGCTCCCGCTAAACCCTTGTCGTCCGCAATTCTCAGCGGTTTACCCTCCATCCCCAACGCAGGATGCCCCACCAACTCACCCGCAGCCTTGTCCCATAAAAAGATACTCGCTCGATCACAGCGCAATAACCGCGTAGCGGCCTGCGCCATATCCTGAAGCAATCGATCCAGATCCTGATGCGAATGCCAATTCGCAGCAACCTCCAGTATCTGATTGAGCCGAACAACCTCGCGCCCCGCTCTCTGCTGCCGATGCCAACCGTCTATCGCTTGCCCCAATAAACACAAATGCTCGCGAATACCCTCCAAGTCCGCCCCAGCAGCCTGCGGATCGTGCACATCTCCCTTGGAAAAACATGCGATCAAATCAGGGGCAAAAGTCGAAGCGATCGGCACGAGAACCCACCCCGATGCCTGCTGAGTGCGACGCGTGTCTAAACTCTCCCCCAATGCCACAGTTGGAATGGAAGCCACCACCGGAATTGGTCTCCCAACCCCAACAACGCTTTTCCAAGCACCCTTGGACGCAGTTACCACTAACACCGAAGGAATCTTGAATGCTACCGAAAGCGCAACGATAGGGTCATGCAATAACTGCTCGATCGAACGTGATCGCTCAATCGCCGAAAATAACTGATTGGCAAAAGAAACCGAAGGCTCCATCACTCGCCCCCCTTTCTTCAGCGACCTAAATCGCCAGTTCGAACGCTTATTCTCCCCCCAACGCCGAACCTGATTACTCTTCCGCCCCCTCGGCACTAGGCTCAGGCAACATCCAACTGAGCAACAAACCAATCAAGGCATAACTGCCAGCGACAATCGCACCAACCATGGCAATCTTCCCCGGATCCGGTGGCTTGGATGCCGAGAACGTAATCGTTAAGAAAGCCGCCAAAGTCCCAAGAATTCGACCTCCAATGTTCGCCGCGAAACTCTCGCCAGTCCCACGTAAATGCAACGGAAATACTCGAGGTATGTAGTTTCCCCAAAAACTGAACTGCGCTACCGTCAAAAACCCAGCCGCGAAGATACCTAACTTGATCCACAACAACGAATCCTCGGCTTTGTACGAAGTACTAATCCAGTAAAACAACAACGGCACCAAGACCACCGCAGGAGCCAAAAACCATCGCAACAGAGCCTGCCTACTTACAATCACCAACGCTAAATAAGCCAAGGCCACCCGCCCGACCAATCCTCCAACTTCTTGGAAAATCGTCACCTTCGCAATCTCCTCGTCCCGGTAATTTCCAATGATCGAGTTCTTCCTTCCCTGAGGCAACGCCTTGCCCGTCTCTTCTTCGATCTTCGCAATCTCCGCTTCCCCCTTGCTCGTCGCATCCTTCACGATCGATGCCTGCCCTGCCAAAATCTGTGGCAACTGCTGAATCGCTCCAAAAGCGATCCCGTAACTAGCAGCAAACATCAGTGTTGTGATGATTGTGGTCCGAGCTAATGCAGGTGAAAACAACTCTTTTAGACTCGGTCGCTTTAACAATCCTGCTCGCTTCTTCTCTTGCCACTTTGGAGACTCAGGCAAAAACGGACGAATCAACAACAACGGCAACGCCGGAATCACCCCAGAGATCAAAGTGTATCTCCAAGCTTCATAGTCGCCATGAATCGGCGGCAACGCTTTCTTCTGAGCCAACCAAGCAGCCAAAACCGCAGCAGTTCCGACCAGCAATCCGCCGATCGAAGAAAACGCCTGCGTGTAACCCAACGCCTTCTCTCGTTTCTTCGGGTCGTCAAACAACTCTGCCAACCAAGCGATCGCAGCGACAAACTCAACACATACCCCAATGAAAACCAGGCATCGAAAGAACAGTAACGTGTACAAATCCTTCGAGTACCCCGCTGCCGCCGCTGAAAATGCATAGAGCAGAATCGAACCCGTCAAAACGCGTCGGCGACCGAACAAGTCCGTCAGATACCCACCCAATAACCCGAAAACCCCACCGACTAACGCCGGAATGAAAAACAAGGTTCGCGCCCAAAGCACGTAATTGTCGCCGCCAGGCACCCACAACGCCATCGCCTCCGGACGCGGTGTCCCAGACTTGACCATCTCCTCGACGATCGGAGAACTCAACGATGCAATCGCCGGCTTGATGATCAATGGCAACATCAAGAGCTCATAAATGTCGAACGCAAATCCGATCGACGCCATCGCGAGAATCAACCAAATCACGAAATTGCTCGGTTGCGTGGACTTGCTGGCATCAGCGTTGGATGTACTCATCGTATTCCAAGTTGTAGGGGGGGGAGGCAACACTCAGGCGGGAGGCCCTTATCATACTCGGGAACGCTTCGTCTCGCTAGCAATGCAAGAAGCCCCGCTCATCGCGGGGCTTCTATTGATTTTTGACTTGCTTTACACCGATTCCTCGGCGAACCTCAGCCTTTAGTTCCAGCCTTCTTGCTCGAAGAACTTGTCAACTGAATCCAAGTAACCAGGTGCATTGATCGCGGGCGGAGAGGCTGGATTGACCGGCACCCAGACCAAGTCCGAGGAACTCGCCAAAACGCGGACCAATTGGAAACCACTTCCCGCTTGTGTTCGCAAGAACTGCTTCTTCTCGACCAAGGTGGCAGTAAAGACCTGCCCGTTACCTCGTACAGCCGTTACGTAAGCTCGTGTTCCATCCGCACTGAGTACAACTTCGTGGAATCGATCACCTTCAAAACCGTCCTTCTTCGATGTCCACTCGGTGTAGCCGGTGGTGTTGTTGACCACGGCGTACATTCCACGACTTCGCAAGGTCGAATCCTTCAGGTACAGGCTCGATGCGAAGTATTCGATCGCAGTGCCGTACGATGGAACAATTCCCAAAACTCCAAAGCTGTGGGTGAAGTTCTGATTTCCAGGAGGATTGATCGTGAAGGTCCTGGAACGAATCGCTGTGTTCGATTCGATCATTGCGACTGGATTCACGTAGCTGACCGTGTAAGTGCCAGGTGGCAACATCTCAAAGTCATACGATCCATCCGCTTCGGTCATTTCAGTGACGCGGAGCGTGTTCGCCGGATTCGCTGGATCAGCATAGCTGAGCGTTACCTCAACTCCACCGACTGGCAACTCAACCATTCCCGCTGCGTTGTTGTCATAGACACCGTTGAAGTTATCGTCGATGTAAACAACACCCTTGATCGAGCTCGGCTGGAATGGATTCACGACAATCGTGAAGTTTCCAACGTCCTCTAACGGATCAGCTTGACCTGCCGTCGTGCCATTATCTCGAATTCGATACTGGAAGTTGAAGCTCTGGTCGGTACCAATCGGTGCAAAGTAAGTCAGCGAGGTACCATTCGCATTGAGCGACAAAGTCCCTGGATACGATGGTGGTAGGATCAACTCGGTGATGGTCAAGATTTGACCCGACTCATTCGGTGCCCCCTTATTCATCGCATCCAACGCAGACTGTAGATCGATGACGGTCGTCACACCAGCAAAGACAGAGCGTGTCAAGTCATCTGCAACTGGAGCTTGGTTCTTCTCGCTGACGTACAAGTTCACCTTGCCCGTCGCAGAGAGAGATGGCGTACCGTTGTCGGAAATCTGATAGTTGAACGAATCCAAACCATCCACCAAGCTGTTGAAGAACTGCGGTGGTGTGTAGGTCAAGGTGTTACCGTTTTGCACGATCGTACCACCCTTGACTGTCGTTAGCGCACCAACAATTGGTGTAAAGCTGATGCTTTGTGCCGATTCGTTGTCCGGGCCAGGCTTATCACCCGCGATCACGCTCGATACAGGAATATCAATTGTCGTGTTCTCCAACCAAACGGTTGGGCTCGTGGGCAATGTCTTCTCAATAGTGATCGGAGCATCGTTAACTTCGGTCACCCGAATCGTCAACGTTGCACTTGCAGCCTTGGGATCCGCAACACCATTGGTCGTTCCGTTGTCACGTACGGTGTAACGGACCAACACATCACCATTGAAGTCACGCGTTGGGACGTACTGAATGTTACCGTTTACCACCGAAACAGTGCCTGCACCGTTCGTTAGCAGCTCTGCTCCTGTGATCGTCAGCGTCTGCGCGTCCTCGAAGGGCCCACGGCTGATATCACTGGTGAAGGTCTGGCCGTCAATCGTCAAAGAAGTGTCTTCAGCAACCGTTGCATTCTTGCCAAACGGCTCTGGTGGATCGTTCACTTCAGTGATATTGATCGTAACCGTTGCATTCACTGGAACGCTATCTGACTTCGTATCGGTCATTTGGTAAACGATGAAGATCGGTCCACCAAACACATGTGCAGGAGCCGTGTAGACAACGCGATCGTCACTCGGGTCGTTCGGCGTGTCCGTTCCGACAACGGTTGCGGTTCCCTTGCCAGGAGCCGGCTGGGTAACAATCGATAGCAGTCTTGCTGCAAACCCTTCATTGACGAAGTCGTTTGCCAATACGTTGATTGGGTACGACGTGTCTACGGTCTTTTCCGAAGTCGAGAATGCATCATCAGCTGCGAATGGGAACGTCGGTGGCAAGATGAACACTTCGGTGCGTGCCGAAGAACTCAATCCAGCATTGTCTTCAATCGAATAGTTGAAGGAGTCCAACTGATTGATGATTCCAACAGGCGGCGTGTAAACCACCCGAGTCCGATCCGCATTCACCGCTACCGTTCCACCAAGCGCAGTGGTCGAAGTGGTGAACGGCTTAATCCTGATCGAGTCAATGCTCGACTCCCCTGGGCCGGGGCTGTCGTTCCGCATGACATCCAACAACGCTGTAGCCCCGGTTAAACCAGCTACGTTAAAGCGATCTGCTGGTCCAATGTCATCCACCGCAATCGGTCCATCATTGACCGGCGTGACAGTGATCGTCAATGTCGCATCCGTTGACAATGGTGGCGTTCCGTTGTCTGTGCCGCGAACGACAAAATTCACGGTTCCGAAGTAATTCGCAGCAGGTGCAAACTGCAATGAGCCATTTGGCAGAATCGTCGCAACACCCTGTGATGCATTCGGTGTGGTGATCAAGCTCAATGCCACCGTTTGAGCCGATTCATTTGCCGGACCAGGAGCGAAAATCTGTGTTGGCAGAATCACCAACGGCGAAACTGGATCTTCTACCACTGTGAAATTCGTATTGATGATCACCGGTGCATCATTAACCGGAGTGACCGTAACGGTTAACGTTGCGTTGGTGGACAAAGCAGGAGTACCGCTATCTGTACCACTGACCACCATGGTCACCGTACCGACGAAGTTTGCAGCCGGCGTGAATTCCAAAACTCCCGATGCATTGATAACCGCTGTTCCCTGTGCCGCTGTCGGTGGCGTAACAATCGCCATCACAATGGTTTGCGATGACTCATTCGCCGGACCAGGCGAGAACACATCCGTAGGTGCAATCAACAACGGCGACGCCGGGTCCTCTACAACACTGAATGCTGTATTGATCACAACCGGAGGATCATTGACCGCAGCGACGTTGATCGTTACCGTTCCGGTCGCTACATCGTTAATGTTGTTGCGAATCGTGTACGTAAACGTCACCGGGCCGTTGTAATTTGCAGTCGGAGTAAACCTTACCGTCTGGGCTGTTCCAACACCGTCAAAGCTTACAGTTCCACCTTGTACAGGTTGGGTTACCGAAATGATGCCGCGCGAGCTACCAAATCGATCGATGTCATTAGCTACCACATTGAACGAACTCGCAGGTCCGTCTTCGTTCATCGAGAACAAATCATTGACTGCCGTCAATCGGTCTTGAATCGTAATAGTCGCTACCGGTAACACCACTTGAGTCGCGTTTAAGTAAACGCCTTGGGCATTGTACAACGCAATACCCAAGTTCTCACCCGATCCACTTCCTGGAGGCGGCAACTGAGAAATAGAACCCACGACATCGATCACGCCCGAAGAACCCGCGCGGAACGCAGTATCGACGATGCCGAACAAATTCGAAGCCGAAGCACTTGGGATCGGCGCACTGGAGTTCGAGAAACTACCAAGATTCTTCACTGTGCGTTTGCCCGTTGCCGTTGCCGATTCGTCCAAGACTCCATTAGGACCATTGACGTAAAGCGGGAACTGAGTCGGAATTGGCTTGTAATTCATCGCTGCTCGCGACACTACCGCTGAGCTAGGCGAAGGATTGTCTTGCGAACTGATCGTTGGATTGATAATCCCCAACGTCGCCGTCAAATTGTTTTCGGCTACCACCGCGTTCGGAATATCCTGACGCGCCTTGGCATTCTTGAAGAAGATATCGAAATTGAATCCTGGGTCTGGGTCGATTTCATTTACATTGACCACCACATTTCCAGCTCCAATTCCTGGCAAAGCCTCCAATGCTGCTTTGATGTTCGCTGCAGTACCACTCTTGCTAGGAATCACAACCCCAGGACGTGGCGATGTCGTCGCAATCGCGATCGTACCGGTCGTTTCGGTTCCATAACGAAGCTTGAAGCTTCCACCAATCGAGCCGTTCGGGTCGCTCTGTGTCAACTTCAATGCGTTGTACTCGGACCACTGCAACTGCATCCGCTCCGTCGACGAACCATCTTTGTTCGTAAAGTTCAAGTCATGGTAAGCACTGAACACACCTGATGGATTGCCTCGCAAGTCCGCCATCAACGTTCGCACGACAAATAGCTCACCCGTGCTAACCACTGCTTCGCTTACCAAGTCATCTGGATTGGGATCGAGATTGCGTCCCAAAGTACCATCAGCGTTCAACGCATAAAACTGATACTGAACTTCCGCCAACTCCCCAACGCCTTCCCCACGATTGATCGAATTGATCACTCGCAGAGCATCCAATGGGGAAAGACTGTTATCCGCGTCCGCATCAATCAAACCAGAGCGAGTCTGTGGAGCTTGGCGATTCGCCAATGTCCCAGCTCCCGAAGTATTCAACGCATTGATAACCACCAAAGCGTCCAACGGAGAGATTTTAAAGTCACCGTCGACATCCGACGGTGCCAAATAGTTATGGAAAGCCGCGACGTCGGAAGCCATTAGCTCGCGTCGCTCCAAACTCTCGAGCTTGAGCATGCGACTGAGCAAGCTCTTCCTAGTAGTTTTCTGTGCCTGGCGATTCCGAACTCTGCGATTAAGAGACGCGCTCATCGATGCTTCCACCATTTTCAATAAAGTTACGAGACCTCTGGAGCAACGAGCCCATCATTGTGAGCCAAATCGTTGAGCCCCTTCCTCGAGCCCCATCGGCAACCTTCGAAGGTAGTTCGACCAAACCTGGAATTCAACGATTCCCTGGTGCACAAACCCGAAATCGTCCCTAATCCGGCCGGGATCGTCGCTCAAGCTGCGAGTCGCAAATTTGAACGAAATCCAATTTCCCAAGAGCTTAGAGGTGGTAAAACCTGCAAAGTTCCATCGGAAGAAAAATTCCTACCCTCGTCTTGCTTTTCGGCCAAAACCCGTAGCCGATCCGAGCAAAAAACCGATACAACGCTCAATTCTTGCAAGAACTTCCCCTAGGGCAAGGAAATGGGGCAAACTGGGGAGACTTCACCGGTAACTAGTTGCTCCTCGCATCACGCGGCAACTCTCGCCCACCGACAATCCCCCTGAGCAACCCATTTCCATAAATTTCCATCGCTCCACTCCACATCCGATTCTCTTCCGCGAATACGATCGATGGATCCGTCGGCACCAACACCCACTTGCCATCAAGTACCTCGCGCTCCAACTCTCCCTTTTCCCACGTCGCATTTCCGATAAACCATCGCAAATGCTCCGGCATTCCATTCGCTAACTTCTTGAGCGTCTCGACCTGCGCTGAGAGATAAACCCCCAACTCGTTCCCAGCCTCAGCATGCTGCGAATCGCTATGAATCGCCAATATAGGACCATTGTTCGGCCCCCCAAAATTGAAGTGCCCTTGCCAAGCAGCCTCCAAAGTCCCACCATCCATCATCAACAAATTCCAAAGAGGCTTCGGATCGACTGCCATCGGACGATTTAAAAATACCCCAATCGTTCCCTCCTCCGTTTGCTCAATGATCAAACAAACCGCACGTTCCAAATCAGTGTCCAACGTGGAAGGTGAAGAAGCCAACACGCAGCCGGTTAGCAGCCCCCCCGAGGCTCCACTATCCGAATTGCTACCTGCTCCCCCAGCATAGGCCCCACCGGAGTCATTCGATCCACCTGGAAGTCGATTCATCTTATTTCCCCCCCAATAAAACCTACTTGCGAGTCCCCAATTACCAACGGCGTACTACCCCTCAGTCCGCGCTCTGACCCGAATCCCTCTACGCAACGAACCGTTGAGTTCCTAACCGTTAGACATTCAGAAAATCGACTTGGTTGCACAAAAAAGGAGCAGATTCCAAAAAAATGACTTAACTTTGCCCCAACCACCGATCAAGCAAATCGCGTACCTCTCTGACCTCCTCCCAAATCGGACCACCAATACTCGCCCCCCCCTGCCCTTCCTCTACATTCAAACGAACCGCGTTGCCCCGCTTCGTAAAAGATCCATGCAACTCCTTGCATCCTGTGGTCCGCAAAATTCTCAACGCATTTCCTGAGTGAACCCCACCCGCGGGCAATAGGCTAATTCGGCCCCGCCCCCATTGCTGTAAATCTCGCAACGTCTCCAAACTATCCACCGCATGCTGCCCCCCGCCACTGGTCAATATGCGGTCGAAACCCATAGAAATCAATTTCTCAAGCGATTCTCGTTTGTCTGGCACTGCATCAAAAACGCGATGCACGACCAATTCACAATTCTCACGCTCTCGCCTCGCAACCTCCGCCGCCTCTTGAAGAAATTCTTCATCAAGCCTCAAACGAGAGTCGCATCCACCAACCGCAACTCCATCACACCCCAACTCCATCATCCAACGAACCTCTACGAGCATCTGCGCTTTATCCCCGAAGTCGTATTTGAAGTCTCCCTCACGGCATCGCACCAACGCAATCAATGGAACGTCAACCTCCCTGCGAACTGCGTTGACTAATTCCCTATCAGGTGTCACGCCACCAACTTCCAATCGACAGCTGATTTCGATTCGCTGCGCCCCACCTCGAATCGCTTCCCTAGCACCTTGCAACGTATCAACACAAACCTCTAGCATGCTCCGCTTTCTGAAATCCTAGCGTTCTACCTTCAATCGAAATTCGCGAGGCACGACCAATCGCTATTTCTGCTCAATGACCAGCTCGCGGTCTATCTGCTCAATTGGATAAACTTGCTCGCTACCATCCGGCCATTGAACTTTCAACTCCTTCGGTACACGCTCCCCCAATCCAAACGTCGCAGCAAGCTCCACTGCTGAGAGATAACTCCGTGTGCTACTAATCGTCCGAACCATCTTTTCGTCGTTGCCAAAATCGATTTCGATCCTCGCCCCAATCCCGCCAGTCTTCGCTCTATCCTGCAACCGTACCCGCAACCAATGATTCCCGGTCTTCTGCTCGTTGCGCAACAATCTCGCTTTTCCACCATTAGCAACAAATAGCAAATCCAAATCGCCGTCCGAATCGATGTCTGCATACGTCGCACTGCGGCCAACCATCGGCACTTGAAATGCCTTACCCGTCTTCTCTTCACCTAAAGCGATAAACTGCGTCGGTTGCTTCTTGCCCGCATTCCAAAACAATTGACATGGCTGCTCGTATTGCTGCGTCGGATAAACCTTCTGTATCTCAGGTTCCAAATGCCCATTGGAACACACTATGTCCAAGCGACCATCCAAATCCATGTCAGCGAAAAAAGCCCCGAACGTCAATCGGATGCGCGTCTGCGGACCAAATCCCGTAGTCGGAGCAACATCCGTGAAACTAGGCCGAAGCCCATCGCTCAAGTACAAACTGCTCTGCTCGTTGGCAAAGTTCCCGATCACGATTCCACAACAAGGATCATTTCTGAAATTCGCACAGTCGATCCCCATCGCACCCGTAGCTTGACCGTCACGCGTTAAAGCCACTCCCATCGCAATCGCCTCGTCTTCAAACGTACCATCCTTTTGATTGACAAATAAAAAGTTCTTGACCGTGTCGTTCGCTACGCAGACGTCAGGCCATCCATCATGATTCGCATCCAATAACGCAATACCAAGCGTCTTCGCTTCAGGTACCTGCGTCGCCGCATTGAGCACATGCAAACCCGCATCCTTGCCCACCTCCTTGAACTTCCCATCGCCTTCGTTGTGATACAAGTACATGTGTACCCCATCGAAATTCGTTGGTTGACCATAGGAACGCTGCATCCCCACCAACGTCGATGCCAACGACAGGTCTGTCTCGCGACTCCACAAGACGTAATTTCCAACAATCAAATCCAGCTTGCCGTCCCGGTCGTAGTCAAACCACATCGCAGGACAACTCCACTGTGATGCCACACCCTCCACCCCCGCCTCATACGAGACGTCAGTGAACTTCCCCTTGTCATTACGAAACAAATGGTTCTTGCCAACAGCAGTCAAAAACACGTCCACCCAACCATCGTTGTTGTAGTCGCCAAAAGCCAAACCCATCCCGTAAAAGGTCACGTCCAGCCCCGCTTCCACCGTCGCATCTCGAAACTTGCCGGTCCCATCGTTCTGAAATAATCGCATCGTTGGCTTCTGCGTCCTCTCCTCCCCCTGAGGATCAGGACCCGACCAAGGCCAATCGCAAGCATTAACGAACAGGATGTCTTGATCCCCGTCGTTGTCATAATCAAAAAAACCACTTCCACCACCCATCGTTTCAGGTAGCAACCGCTCCCCTCGTTTGCCGTCGTAATGCGTGAAGTCAATCCCCGCTTCCTGAGTAATATCCTGAAAAGGGATCTCGGGGATCACTATTTGCGCAGTCTGCGTGGCCCGCTGCTGCGGCAACACAGTATCAGTTTTCTTCTCAATCTCCTTCTTTTCAATAGGCCGCGTGATCGCATAAACCAACCCACCAACCACAGCGAAACCACCCGCTACGGCTAGAGATCGCCAGAACATCTTTCCGATGATTGAATCATCACCGCCATCACCAACCTCCGAGTTACCATGCCCCCGACGGACATCGTCCCGCCGCTTTCCAGCACCAAGGCTCTTCCTTGTCTGTTTGTTACTCGCCATGCTCAGCCTCGATTGGACGGTGCCCACAAAAAACAATTCGTTGAAAGTCTGCTAACCTAACGCGACTCGGAAAGACTCAGCGCGTCCGTTGCCGCCTCAGGGGGCAACTCTGGTGCTCCACTGCGTTGCATAGGATAAATCACCAATGCCTCCGCAGCCTGATTCGCCGCAGGATACTTCTGTCGCGCCGGGCGACGCGCTAAATTACTCGCGTTGTCATCCGGCTTGTACTTCAAGTTCTCCGCGCGATGAAACTCGGCTTGCTCAGAATCTCCTAATCTCTCGAAAACGGTGACCAAGTTCGCATGGGCCATCAAGTTTTCGCTGTCATAGGTGAGCACCTTCTCAAACTCACTTTTCGCCAATTCCAAGTAAGCCTTTGCCCCCTCCTGATCCTCCGCACTAGCGGCTGCTAATGCAAGATCCAAATAGGTAGCCCCAAGCTGATTCCTAACCACATAATCAACTGAAAAATCAAACTTGCGATCGCGACGCTCCTGCGTCTGATCGTACAAAACACTCTTGAAATTCTCAGCCGCAGCATCGAATTGCCCCTGCTGTCGTGCCACCTCACCACTCAACCAAGCCATCGTCCA
Organism: Pirellula sp.; assembly: GCA_040373655.1. Taxonomy (GTDB): domain Bacteria; phylum Planctomycetota; class Planctomycetia; order Pirellulales; family Pirellulaceae; genus JBKCUI01. Next base: position 20,962 of record JBEICB010000009.1, read on the forward strand.
AGGCGGTGGTGGCGGATCAAACTTCGACGCCCTCGCCAAAGCCTCTGTCGCCCCATCGAGATTACCCTCCGCAAAATAAGTACGAGCAATATTCAGCGGACCATCGAATCGCCCCAACTTCTCTACCTGCGAAAAAGCTTCTACGGCCTGCCTTAGCTGAGCTGTACCCGTCAGCAACAATCCAATCCCATAGTCATTCCAACGCTGCCACACCGGCTCAATCGCCGCCTTGCTCGGAGCAATCTCACCCGTCGGATCAACGCGGGTTCCATCTGCTAATAGCACCGGCAAAACTAATCGATCCTCAGCAATCACCGTGATCGGTAACTCATTGCGACCAGAGCCTCGCTCCGCAAACTCGTTGTCCCCCTCGCGATAAGCCCGATCCATGAAGTCCACAAAACCTCGATCAAACTTCCGGTAATTGAGCTTTACCGTCACTTCAATCGGCGCCGATATGTCCCTCGGAACATCCAAACGATAATGAGCCGCTTGACCCGCACCTGGCGGAATCTGATGGTCATACAACGCAATAAAAATATCCTGCGCGTTGCGCCGCGATATGCGGTCCCCATTCTTGTCGATTACAAAGTTATTCACAAAGTGCGCCCAAGAATCCACCGCACCCTGAGCATCTCGCCCCCCACTGATCCCAATCACCCGCTCTCCAGAGGTCGCTCGCACTTCCAACCATAACTCGTTCGAATCAACCGTCCCCTGCGTCAAATGATGACCTACCTTCAAAGTTCGAATCACCGCCTCCAAAAGATAAGCCTCCCCGGCCTGCAAAGCTGGAACCTCCGGTCGCAATGGCGCAATCAACTCTCCCTCAAGCGTCCCACCCTTGCGAATCCCAAAAATGTCGACTCGCGCACAGTCCTTGAGAATCGCTTGCGATTCCTTTATCCGATCCTCCTCGCCACGCCAAAAAGGCAAAGCCGTATTGCCCCCCGGGAAAAAGTGGTTGTGCACCACGCTCTTTCCCGTCTCCGGATGAGGCTTCGACGCAAAATCGTTTGACTCCTTGTAAGGCATATGACAACCGTTGCAATTCGTCTCCGCCTGCTTGGGATAGTAAAAACTTCTAGCTCCATGCCCAGCCACTCCACTTAGCAAATACGTGTCGTAGTGATTCTGCCCACGCACCCACTCCTTGTACTTCGTCAAGTTATACGGCAAATGCACCTTGTGACACGTTCCGCAAAACTCCGCAGACTTGTGAACCGGCTTAAGCATCTCGCTCTTGTGAAACGCTGGCTTGGCCTTCACAAGCAGCATATTGATCTGTTGCAGTAAGCTGTTTTCACTATACGCAAAAGGATAATGCTGCGGTTCCTCTATCACATAGTCCCCATTGCCACGAGTTGACTCAACTTCCGTAATCGCATGACATACCGTACAAGTAATCCCGGCTTGACTCGTCGGATCCTTTACGTCGTCGTAGTGCGGATTATCAAACGCTCCACTGAAAAACGGGACCGGATCATGACAACCTGCGCAAAACCGCGCTGCATGCACATTACCGTCTCGCTCCATGGATACCTTTCGTGTCTCCCGAACCGCATACAAATAAGCGGGATTGTTGAACGAACTGAAATGGTGCGCACTATGAAACCAATCGTCATACACCCCCTCGTGACACTTCTTACAATACTCGTCATTCATCAATGCACGCTTCGGGATGAAGTTCCCGTCACGTGTACTCGCTAACGAATTCTCGAAGTATTTCTTTCCGTCCGTCGGCGCTCGCTTCGTCCATTTGCGAGGATCCTGTGTCTGTGCAATCAACATCGCTCCAACGGCTACAGCCGTTGCTATTCCTACTCTCTGCGCAATGACCCAACGAATCCTCGGACCAACCAAACGATGTAACCAATAAAGCCACATCGCTACAAAAGGTGTCACTACGTGCGCCCAATACACCACTCGTTTGCCCGTCGCACCGCGCATGAACTCAAAATTCCCAAACTTGATCAATAACACCCCACTGACCAACACAATGATTCCCGCCACCAACAACGCATAGCCAATCCGAACCGCTCGCCGATTACGTCGTTTGTACGACGCTGCCCAGTGGTAAATCCCAAAGGCAACAAACGGTACTATCAATACCAATCCCAACACCAAATGGATCAAGAACATGTAGTGATAGAACAAGTCCTGAAATGTTCGCTGGAAATACCACTCCGAAAAGGTGATCCCAGATAAATAAAGCCCGTTTGCTAAAAGCAAGGAGAACAAGGCCAAAACGGCTAGCAACAACCGACGGGTTCGCGGCGTTACTGTCAATCGCGGCTTGGACTTGCTCGCATCGTTAAGCATCTGCGCAAACTTGTCTTGCACGTTCTTTTCTGGCATGCCAGAACCCAGCCCCCCCGCACCACCCGGTACGGATGAATCAGCAGAATTAGACATAAGAATGCCCTTGTTCGCCTTGTAATCTATCTGTGATTAGATGCTCGGAATCCAAAGACCAACATGCGGTCGTAGAATTCTCAATGAGTCGATTTCCGGATCCCGCAAACAGAAATTGCGGAACTCTCCTAGCATAAGAGCGAAGCCAATCGCTACAGAAATAGCCTCGGAGGGGGTTCAACTACCTCTAAGCCACCTCGCTGTGCCTTCTCTGCCTGAGGCAACAACCCCTCGTCTATACCATTAAAAACAGCTCGAAGCCCATTTGACTCAGCGGTTGCGTGAGTCATGGTCAGTCGAGACTGGAAATCAAATACGATCGCAGTCTGCATATTCGACTTTGTTCCGCACTCGAGCCCCTGGCAACTCGGCGTCGGACGCTCAAGCGTCCACCAGAACTGACCACCCTCGTACCGCAGGTAAAACCGAAGGCTCAACTCACCTGCCCGAACCACAGGCCTGGCAACCACCGCCGAACTCCGCGATGACGAAGAAACCGAGGAGCTTGCTGGCATCGATACAACTGAGGAAAACGCCGTGGAACCATCGGCCATGACGTCACCACCCCAATGCAAACTTCCACCGGAACTACATCCCCCATGCGCCGTTCCAACCGTGATCCCCGGAAGTATCACACTCAACGCAAACGACCAGAGAATCAGGAAAGTCCCCTTCAAGATGACTTCGCAGAACCCAAGCCCTCGTCCGGTCAGCGGCCTGCCGGTGCGAGCGGTGTGGGTGCGCGCGACGGCAAAACCACAGGCTTCCTGAGTTTCGCTTTTCGTTAATTCGCACCCTTCACCACGCATTTTCGAGTCACTAATCCCCTATTTTGGTCAGCTTGGAGTCCAGACAACCCCCCGGACTGTAGAAGAAATCAGCCGGCGCGATCCTACCGGAGTACACCAACCCCACTATTCTACCGCACGAACCGGCAACAGGTTCACGTTTCTAATCGAAAACCCAGCAGATTAGCCTTTGGAATCCACTAGCGAGCCACGCGAACTAGCTTCATCAACCTTCCGGAAACATTCCAATCCTGGACGTAAAGGTTCCCTTCCTTGTCCCAGTAGGAACCGTGAGTTCCACTGAATACGCCTTCAACCCACTGATCCTGGGGAATGTTGTAATTTCCACCCTTCGCTGGGTCTGGATTGTGCCCCAGTACGGCGATGATCGTGTTGCTCTTGTCCAAAATCACCACCCGTCCATTCAAATCCGGAACAGAAACAAAGTCTCCCTGGATCGCCACTGAGGTTGGCATACCCAATCCCGTAACGACTTCCTCAATAAACTCTCCCTCCAACGAGTAATGCACCAAACGCCCCTTCGGTTGGTGATTCCGATCACAAATCAATAGCCTGTTCGGTTCATACCGCGTATCGAGTGTCATACCGTGCGCCGTGTTGAACTCCTTCAAACCATTGCCCTGTGCCCCGAAGTGACTCAAATACTTGCCGGTCTTGTCGTACCGAAAAACATGGTTTGAAGCATAACCATTCGACAAATAGATATCCCCATTCTTGGCAACCGTAATCGCGGTGGGATTGAACTGCTTGAGATTCAACCCCGATTCCTCCGGGTACTTCAATCGCAAGACTACCTCTCCGCTGGCCGCATTGAACTTGATCCCCTCCGCATTCGCATTGCGAGCCCCATAGATGAATTCACCACCCTCTTCCTCACGAATCTCCATGTCATGCAGCCGTGTATAGTCTCCCCCTAAGTAACTATGGATGACTTTTCCATCCGGAGAAAAGACATACACCCCTTGGTCTGCACTCGTGTAAATATTCCCAGCTTTATCAATCACCACCGAACCGTGTGTAGGTCCAATCGCCGATTTGCCATCCGGACGCAACCCCCATCCAGGCACCGTATCAAAAGTCATCGCACCTGCTCCCATCCGTACCGGCTTGACCGCGACCTGCGCACTGCCAGCCTCTTGTGCTCCAGCCCGATTGGCAATCAACGTTCCACCCGACCATCCGGGCAGAAAACCACCGACGGAAACCAAACTCAGAGAAAGTGCCATACGCAAAAAACTGGATTTCATAACGATCAACTTTCATTCATAACTAGGGGAGAGCTAAAGTCCCAGCCACAAACACCATGTCGGCCATGCAAGCACCCGTCTGGACACCTGAAAGCAAGGGACCGGTCACGAACCTGGGAATGGCCAAGAGTATAGTCGATGTGCATGCGATTGTGTTTTGTGTTTTGACTCCCGATGATTACACTACGAGTAGGAATTGCCAATCCATTTTTCCCAACGAAAGCAACGCGATCTGTGGTGGACCAACCAACAGTAACCATTGAAGAACTCCAATCCAAAGCCAACGAACTTGGATTGACCGATATCCCTCAAGACGCATGGGAAAAACTCGCGAAATATTGCCAAATCGCTTGGGACTGGAACGATAAAATCAATCTGACTCGCCATACCACCCCCGAACTTTTCGTTCAACGCGATCTTCTCGACAGCTACCAACTCGCCAAACTACTTCAACCCAACGAAGAAATCCTCGATATCGGTACCGGCGGTGGCGTTCCAGGAATCCTCGTAGCTATCCTTCGACCCGATCTCGAAGTCTCCCTTTGCGATAGCGTAGCAAAGAAGGCAAAAGTAGCCCAAGATATCGTTCAGAAACTTGGGCTCCACGTGAATGTCTATCCACTGAGCGTGTCAAAAGTTCTAGAAGACTATCGCTTCGACTCCCTCGTTGCTCGTGGTGTCGGACCACTGGTAAGACTTTGTGGTTGGCTGAAAGACGAGTGGCATAAAATAGGACGACTGCTAGCGATCAAAGGACCGAAGTGGGTCGAAGAACGGGGCGAAGCTCGCCATCGCGGACTGCTCCACGGCGTCGACTTGCGTCGCCTGTCCTCCTACCCCATGCCCGGCACACACTCGGAAAGCACCATCTTGCAGCTCGCCCGGCCCTCAAGCCCTATGGTGCGATCTCTTGGTCCTCAAAATCCGCAGGACCAGTAACTTTTCATAGCCCTATCAACAGGACTAGTGGAGCTGGTACCGGGTAAACGCTCTAGAAAATCAGATTTTTTTCAAGCGATGTCGCCCAGAATATCCACTCCGCTACAATATCAACCGCCCGCAATTTGGTGCCTCGGGAGGCATTCATCCCGAGTCACTCGATCTTGGACAAGTCAGCCCTGGCACGAGCCCTAGGATGCTCCGGGCGGAACGGAATACTTACGCGACAATGTCGGATCCCCCCAAGAATACTGACGACGAAGAGGTCACTCTCCCGTCGAACGATTCGGCTCCCAATGCTCCAGCCGAGCCAACGAAAGTCGAACCGACCTCCCCGCTCCCAGAATTCTTAGGACGCTATCGTGTCGAAAAACTCCTCGCAGTCGGTGGCTTCGGTGCCGTCTTTCGCGCTTGGGACGAAGAACTTAAGCGGACCGTTGCAATCAAACTCGTTCGTTCCGAACTAATCACCCCAGAATCGCAAAAGTCTTTTCTCGACGAAGCCCGAATTGTCGCCGGTCTAAACCACCCGAACATCGTCCCCGCTTTCGACCTCGGCCGCACCGACCAAGGTGACTACTTCTTCGTCTCACGCTTAGTTGATGGCGCAGACCTCAATAAACGGATGCAACAGTATCCGATCAGCCAAAGACACGCCGTACAAATAGTTTCTGAAATCGCTGACGCTCTTAGCCATGCACACTCCCAAGGCCTAGTGCATCGCGATGTCAAGCCCGCCAATATATTGGTCGACTCCAAAGGACGCGCCTTCCTGACCGACTTCGGTATCGCCCTACAAGAACACTCAGAAATCGGCGGGCTAAAGTTTGCGGGCACCCCAGAGTACATGAGCCCAGAACAACTTCGTGGCGAATCCCACCGCGTCGATCACCGCAGCGATATCTATAGCCTCGGTCTGGTTCTCTACCGACTCCTCACAGGACGCGGCCCCTTCCGATATCAAAATGTCGATGAACTCATCGAAAAAGTATGCTCGAGCGAAGTTCGTACCCCAAGACTCTTCAACGAAGAAATCGACGAAGAACTCGAACGTGTCTGCCTAAGAGCACTCGCCAAAAAACCAAACGACCGTTATCCAATCGCGGCAGACTTCGCCGAAGACCTGAGATGGCTCCTGAATTCCTCAAAAGCCGAAGCCCTCGGCGAACGCCCCTCTCGAACCCCATCGACTCCCTCAAAAATTGCGAGGAACCCATCTGCAGAGCAAACAGTCGTCGAGCCGGAAATCAAAGAAGCCAGTCTCTCGGACAAGATCACCCCCGACCCGAATGCACGCGTGACCCCAAAAGGACTCCGCTCATTCGATGAATCCGATGCAGATTTCTTCCTGCGACTCCTACCAGGCCCCTACGATCGCCGAGGAATCTCCGATGGATTGAGAACCTGGATGAATCGCTTGGCTTCACGCCATGACCAAACTCCCATGGCTATCGCAATCTACGGCCTATCCGGATGCGGAAAATCCTCACTAATTCACGCAGGCGTCATCCCCCGACTTGAAAAAGATATCCAATGCATCGCCATCGACGCCACCGCACTCGGCACCGAAGTCGCACTCGCGAAAAAACTACACTCTCAATTTACTAACCTGCCCGACTCTAGCCTCGGTGATGCACTACGCAAGTTGCGTCAAGACAAAGAACTTTTAAACGGTAACAAACTACTACTTATCATCGATCAATTCGAGCAATGGCTTGATAATTGCGATAACTACGAAACGTCAGAATTCACTGAAGCTATTCGTCAATGCGATGGGAGAAACATCCAAGCCGTCTTTATGGTGCGCGACGACTTTTGGGTCCCCCTGAATCGATTTTTCCGTGAATTGGAAATCCATCTGATCGACGGGGTCAACTGCGACCTTGTCGACCTCTTCAGCAAAAACCACGCAACTAAGGTGCTCGGCCTCTTCGGTATCTCCTTCGGAAAACTCGATCCCAACGAAGCCAACTGGTCCCCAGAAAACATCGCCTTTCTCAAACAATCTGTCGATTCGCTTTGCGAAGACGGAAAAGTTGTACCTGTGAAACTCTCCCTCTTCGCCGATACCATGAAAGGACGTGAGTGGACCCCAAACTCCTTGAAAGATATCGGCGGAATCGAAGGCGTAGGACTCGTATTCCTCAACGAAGCCTTCAGTTCCAAATACTCGAAACCGGAATTTCGACAGCACGAAGAAGCCGCACAGCAGATCCTTGCACAACTCCTCCCCCCCAAAGGTTCCGATATCAAAGGGGTCTTCAAATCTGAATCCGACCTGCGTGCAATCTCTGGATATGCTGACAAGCCACAAGAGTTCGAATCACTCCTGAATATCCTCGACCGAAGACTTCGACTAATCACCCCGTCGAACGTCAACAACCAACTCGAAACCTCCCGCTCAGGAACCTATTACCAACTCACTCACGACTACCTTGTTCCTTCCATCCGCGAATGGTTAACCCGATACAAACGCACCACCTCACGCGGTCGAGCTGAACTCATTCTCGAAGAATGCTCACGATACTGGTCCGAAAAACGTGACGACAAACAACTCCCAACCTTCTGGGAATCCGTCGCAATCTACGCCAGTGTCCCCTCCAAAACTTGGACTCCACTGCAATCCGACATGATGCGGTCCTCCGTATGGCACCACGGAGCCCGCGTCCTGTTCCTGATCGTCTACCTATCTGGACTCGCCGTTTTCGGCTTAATCCTTCGACAAAACTGGATTCGACAAGATACCGATAAACTCGCAAGAGAACGCGTTCGCCAAGTCCAAACCGTAGCCCCCGAAAACCTTAACGAACTGATCAATGACCCCATCTGGACCGAACCAATCGTCGAGCAATACCTCAAACCAATCTATCACTCTAAGAATTCTAATATCCCAAACACCGCTCAATTCCATGCGGAAATCATCGCGGTTAAACATGACAAAAGCCTCGTCTATCCCCTGAGAGATGAATATCTCAACACCCAGGAAATAGCTTACCTCAAACCACTAATTCGAGTCCTGAGCCCACATGCTAATCGATTACGACCCGATATGAGGTCGCTGTTCAAAGACAATACCGCCGACCACCGTCGCCGTCTCTACGCAGCAATCTTCCTGATCCAACAACCCTCCAACGATGGTTTGCAAGAATGGTCGAAAGCAGATATGGCATTCATTGCAAATCAACTCGTCCGCCTCAACGCAGAAGACCAACCCGCGGTCCGACGCCTACTGCTGCCAATCGCAAATCAACTCCTACCACCCATTGAAGCCCTCTTCGCCGACCCAAACCAATCTCCAAATGTCCAAGTCTCCGCTGCAAATGCAATCAAAGACTTCGCAAAAGAAGATCGCGGACGACTCGCTGATCTGATCGCTACAGCAAACCCAAGCCAATTCACAATCCTCTTTCCTCTCCTTGCGAATACCCCAGATCAAACTGTTGTTAATCAACTCACCGCCATCGTTGCCGATACTTCCGAACCATCCAACGAATCACTCGCCGATGTAATTCGAAAAGGTCAACGTCGCGCAACGGCAGCCATCTCCCTACTGAAACTTGGACATTACTCTCGTATCAAACCCATCTTCTTTAATATCTCTCAACCAGAACCACTCTCGCAATTCATCCACCTCGCAAAAGCTGAAGGTGTTACCGCTATCGATCTGCTGAATTGCCTCGAAGCCAATCACTTCTTTAGTGATAATACCAATGCGCTCTATACATTCATCTCCCTGCTCGGTGACTTCTCCCCAGATGAACTGACCAAAAGCAGTGCGGACGAAATTCTCTCGACCATTACCGAACTGTTCCACTCCCACCCCGAATCCAAAATCCACGCTATCGCAAGATGGTTTCTAGTCCGCTGGGGTAAACAAGAAACTGTTCGCGAATTTGAATCTACAACCATCCCCTACCAACTAGACCGACAATGGTTTCAACTTGCCATCGATCTGCCAGAAAACCCACAATCCGCAACGACAAAAAAAAGGGGTTCCTACACATTCATCGTCTTTCAACCCGGAAGCTATCAACTCGGATCCACCGATCAACTCGATCCCGATCGACAACAAGACGAAACACCATACGTCACAGAAATCAAATACCCCTTTGCTGTCCTCGATCGTGAAATCACCTTCGAAGAAATCCTCTGCTTTTCGAAGTCCCCCTTCGCAGAAGAGATGAAAAAATTCCAAGCGACCCCGGATCAAGCAGCATTCTTTACGACATGGTTTGACTCCGTCGCGTTCTGCCGATGGCTCGGCCAACAAATCCAATTGCCAGAAAATGAGCAAGCCTACGCAGATCCAGATACACTACCGGCCGATGGATTTGCTCGAGACCCAAATACAACGTGGGCACCCTTGCAGTGGCCCATTCAACTCAATAAGCCCGGCTTTCGTCTCGCTATGGAATCCGAATGGGAAATCGCCGCTCGCGGTACAAGCAAATCCCGATTCAGCTTCGGCGGCGATTCCTCATTGCTCCAATATTACGGATGGTTCGATCAAAATAGCAACCGTCGCGCGCACGCCCCCAAAGAACTTCGTCCTAACCTACGCGGCATGTACGACACCCAAGGAAACGTATTCGAATGGTGCCACGGGTGGACCCGTAACGATCGACCCACCGTCGAAATCAACCCAATAGGACCAGAAACAGGAGCCTCACGAGTCGACCGCGGTGGCGGCTGGTACTATGGAGCTAACCAATGCCGAGTCTCCTTTCAATACGGTGATGATCCCTCGCTCCAAGGACATAACCTCGGATTCCGTATCGCAATTACCCTTGAACCCAGCTGGATCGAACGATCCAAAAACCTAACGCCCACCCCCTCGCTGCCACCATCCGCGAAGTAACGCAATCGCAATCGCCACTGAAATAAATGGGCCTGTAAACAAAATCGTCTTGGGCCGATAGAAAAACAACAGCATTACCGCTGTCAACGCAATCATCAAAATCGCACCACCAGGCGCCCTGCGAATCGCCTCAACGGCAGGCCAAGCTAACCACATGCATAACAACACCACCCCAACCTTGCTCAACGTGTCCGAAGCCATCCAACGCTGACCATCCCACACCGCAGGCGCAAAACGCATCGATAAGCCCACCAATAACAATGCACTCCCAATGATCAAAGCTAGCCATCGCGCAATTGGAATCTCGGCAGGTGGATTCGGACGATTCAAGGTCACACCAATTCCTTAATAAGCTTCCAACAGCCGCATCCAACGCTGTAATTGCCCAAGCAACGGAGACTCCGTCAACTTGCTCGTCTCCAAATCACTGCTGTTACTCTGCACCGAATAACCACTCTGACGCAACCGCTCAACAAAAGCCTCCACACCCTTGTCAGTCCCATTGATGAAGTAATGAGTCGCCTTGAATGGCTCGCTCGGCAATACCCTCACCCTCGCTGTTACCTTGGCATTACTTAACCAAACGCCCCGAAACAACTCAGGAGACTGCGCCGCTGTTATGTAAGCCAAAAGCGAACCTGAACCGATCCCACCTGACACGATGCGCCGACGATCAATCGAATAAGTTCGCGTCACCCAATTCTGAACTCGATTCCCAATCTCTATCTCCTCAAAAGTCCAACCCGTCTCACCGGCAGACTGCGCGACCGCAATAATCCAGCGATGCTCACCTGCAAATGCCTCCCAAGCCTCACTCCACTGTTTCTGATTCTGCTCACCTGCATCCGCATAGATAACCAATAACCCATGCGCAATATCCTCCCGGTAAGTCGACGGCACGATCGCAAACGACTTGTTCTTCACATCTCCTAGCGGTAACTGAACCGTTCCTACCCCTACCTGCACTCCCTTTCGCTCACCCTCCAAAGCAGGAGCCTGAAATCGATACTCCCACTCAATGTCATTCTCCGGACTCGCTACCAAAGGCACCGACAACTCTCGAGTCGTTCCATCCTCACGCTTTAACACAATAGGTACCGTCTCACGATAATTCAAATTTCCCAACCGAACATCCAACGATCGATCCTGCGTTATCCCCTGACCACCAATCGATTCAATCCGCTCGCCAACCTCAATCCCCGCCTTCTGCGCCGGACTCTCCGGGATCACTCCCCTTACCATTGGTAACTTCGATTCCGTTCCCGGCTCTATCAATATCCCCAAATACGGTTCACGATAAGAAGGAAGCTCCTTGACTAACTCACATTCCACCTGCCTCTTCTCTCCCCCTCGCTCAACCTCCAAGACGATCCGCCCACCCGCATCCGCCGGCCCCAAAACGTGCTTAAACTCGGAGTGATTGCGCACCGGAGTCAAAGCCTCAGCAGTCGGACCTCCCGCCGTGATCTTGTCGCCAATCTCAATCCCCACCTTCGCTGCTGGCGAACCCGGTGTTACCCCCTGCAAAACCACCGACTCCCCGTACTCGTCCGCACCTCTCCAACGCACCCCTATCTTCCCCGGATACAAATCTTCTCCAGCTTGCATCCTGGGCAATCTCGCTAATATATCCTCCATAGGAATCGCAAAACCAATCCCACTGTCGTACCACTGCTCTACCTCCCCCTCGCTGACAATCCCCGGATTGATCGGAGTGAGTATTCCAATCGCTCGCCCATCCAAGTCAATCAAAGGCCCACCGTAATTCTGCGGCGATACCTTCGCATCCGTCTGCACCGCTTTGTTCCATACCCTACCCATCGCGCTGAGAATCCCTACCGAACAACTTGCTTCCTTCGCCTCAAAGGTCTTTCCAAGCGCCAACGCCCATTGCCCCACACGCCATCCCTTGCGGTCGCTCGGTTGCAATGCTACCAACGGACGATCAACCTCAATCTTCAACAAGGCCAACTCCCGACTATAATCCCTCGCGACCAATTTCGCCGGCTTGCGCTCCCCATCCGAAAGAATCACATTGATCGAGGCCGGCTGATTCCGAAATGAATAAGAACTCGTAACAATCCAACCATCCCCCGACAACACAGTGCCCGTCGATGGCCCCGATGCAGCAAATTGCCGATTCACTATCTCCGCACCACCAAATGTCTCTACCTGCACCACCGACTCTGATGCTAACCCCGCTGCCCGCCGAAATGCCAATTGCTCCAACTCCTCCAACGGTGGATCTACCGCATAGGAGTCTCCCGAAAATCCAACGCAAAAGACCAAGCTCAACAGCAACAATGCCCAGACTTCACCGCAATGCATCCCTAGACTCGATCTTCTCATAGTAAATTTCAACCCGATACTCCCACCCCTCCGTTACCGATACGCCACTATGGACGTATCTGTATCCGCACCAACTCATTGTCTCGCTGTATCAACATCGAAAAAGAGTCGTTGCGCTCAATCGTCATCAAGATCTTCTCGAACGCCTTCTGTGAATCCACCCTCTGATCGTTCACAAGCAATACAAGATCATTTGGTAACAAGCCCGCGCGACCCGCCGGCGATTCTCCCTGCACTCGATCGATAAATGCCGGTGTCTTCGGTAAAACATCCGGAACCATCGCAACCCCCAATGCCTTTAACTCGTGGTGATTCTCCACCACCTTGGAACTCGCCGCCGCACTGCGAGTTTGCCCCGTAAGTATCCTCTCCATCGATCCCTTCACGACTTCAATAGGCAAAGCATAATTAACCCAAATTCCATTCTGCTCATCCCGCAACTCCTTGCCTATCAACCCCACCATGTTGCCCTTCAAGTCAATCAACGCCCCACCCGAAGCACCCGGATTATTTGTCATCGCATCCGTCACGATGATCGGCCCCTGATACACCGTCTGCTTGCCCGCTAACGACGGCCGTAACTGCGAAATCGCCATCACAACCCCCTTCTGAGACGAACAAGACTCGTTGCCCGCTGCAATCCCAAACAAATTGGTAATCGCAAAAACCCGTTCCCCAGGATAAACCTTCCTCGCTCCCTCCAAAGCAAAAGCCGGTAACCCAGCATTAGGTACCTTCAACAATGCAATCTCACACTCCGGATCAACTCCCAATACCTCCGCATCCAATCGCCGACCATCAAATGTCACCACACGCACCCGATCAACATCCAACGCCGTCGTCCAACTCGTCAATATCATCGTCCCGTCGCCAACCATCACACCACTCTGGTAACTCTCTAAACCACGCATCCCCCCCGCACCATATAACTTGACCACCGACCGCTCGCTGCGCTGAAGCAACTCCTCAAGCCCACCCTTCTCGGGCATTACCTTCTCGGGCATTACCTTCTCGGGCATTACCTTCTCGGGCGTAACGGTCTCCACACCATACGAGACACCCAAAAAGCTACTCGCTATCCCAAAGAGCACCAAAACAACAACTCTCATCGCTGCTCCTCCACGACGGGCATCTTTCGCAAAGGCTCAACGAGAATCGCAAGCGCTGTCTCTAATCCAAACTGCAATCTCACCAACTGAACTGCTCGTCCCACATCTACTACTCCCCCAACACCACCTTGTGCCCCATCCAACTTCTCAAAATAGAGCTCGGCAGGATCGGTCTGCCGATCTGGATACAACTCAATCAAAGCGATCTCACCCGTCGTTGGAGATGTGTATACGTCCGCCGTGGTATCCCCAAGCAAAATGCGAGTCGTATCAAGCATCTGCTCCATCCGACCCATCACAGGACTACGCCCCAAATAAACCGCTTCTCCCATCCGCCGAGGTCCCAGCACATGCCACTGATACCAAACCTTCAATCCCAAAGCTAAACAACCACTATTGCGCTGCTTAACCCAAGCTCCCCAACCCGATTTCCCGCCGACCGTCTCCGACTTGTCCCCTAATGTCCACGCAATTTTCTCAGTCTCAATCCCAACCGATATCGGTGTCTGCTCCCCAAGCACCGTCCCCGTTAACCCCACGGCCACTTCTCCATCCGCCCCAAAAACTTCGGCAGAATACATCGCCGAGGGATGCTCTTTCTGCAAGCTCAGAATCCGCTCAAGCTCCAAAGTGTTGAAATAATAGTTGCTAAACCCACGGCGCTCTTGAACCATCGCACCATACGGATCCTTCTTTCCTAATCGCCCCTTGCGATCCCGTTCTCCCTTCGCATCATCCCCGCTATCACCTTCTCTTTTGTCACCTTCTCTTTTGTCACCTTCCGGTTGCTCCTTTTCCTGTTTGCCCTCCGATGGCCTACCCTCCCTCTGCTGCGATTCTCCTTGGACTATCTTCTCTAACTCAATGGGCAAGTGCAAACTCTGAAAACGAATCACGGTGTCCTGAATCCCATCCTCATTCCGGTAACGCAACGGCACTCGCCACTGATCCGGAAAAATACCCGAAACGTTCTTCAATTGATTCGTCGTTGCTACATCCCGATCTCCTAACCTGAGAATTTCATCCCCATAACGAACCCCACGACGATAAGCATCACTCGTGTCAAGGATGTTTGAAACAACTACCCTACCTTGTTTGTCTGTCGATACGGTAAACCCCAACGTCGCATGATCTACCACCCTACCCGATCGTAGATTCCAAAAGAAATTCATCGCCTGCTTGATCGAGATGGCATACCCCACCCCTACATTCACTCGCCCCCGCTTCTCAAACGAACATCGCCCATTGATTCCAATCAACTCACCCGCTGCATTGAATAACGGCCCACCTGAATTCCCCGGGTTGATCGCCGCGTCCGTCTGAATGCAATCGCTGTACTCAAGAATCGTTCCCGCAGGATATTGGTAACGCCTCACACCACTGATCAATCCATAAGTTACCGTGGGCTGCAAATTCGTAGCTAGAACAAACGGATTCCCCGCCGCAAAACACCACTGTCCAACCCGCACCTGATCGCTATCCCCCAAACGAGCCACCGGAAAATCATCCCTGCCAATCATCTTTAAAACGGCCAAGTCTCCAGTTGGATCAATCCCAGCAACCACCGCTTCATACATCCTGCCGTCATTCAACCCACATCGCATCCGCGTACCAAAAGGACTCGACACGTGAAAATTCGTCAAGACATATCCGTCCGGAGTGATGCAAACCCCAGAACCACCTCCTTGGCTATCAAGCCCAAACACACCCACGGTACAAGCCGACGCTTGACGCATCGCCTCAATGCGACGGTCCTGCGCCGCGAGCACCTCTGCACTCACACCTAGTGACCCCAACTCACCAAGTTCCGTCTGCTGAGCCGAAATCACTTCGCAAAAACAAACTAGCCAAAGCCAACTACTTACTAACGAACATGCCAGCAGCAATCTCGGGCGATGATTCTGTGATCGACTCGGTATTCCCAATTTCAACATGGCATTTGTTTCGATGACTGGAGTTCTAAATGACGACTCCCTAATTGTATCAAAAGATCCATTACCCATTTCCACTTCTGCCAGCTTTCTGCCTCTCATCTTTCTGCCAGTACTAGACTGAAGAATCGCAAAAAACGACCGCACAGAAAATTAGCATGAAAATGGGGGCATGAAAATAAAAGACAATCAGTGCAACAATGCAAGTTCGAAAAATGGGACTATTCAACATCTCAGTCTCCTAAATTCTCGCTAAACAGTTCAGTCTCCCCCTATCTTCATGCCCCCATTTTTATGCCAACGGTTCTTGCGCAAAAAAAAAGCCTTGCAACTTTAACAGCTGCAAGGCTTTTTATTTAAAATCGGGCCGGGGAGATTCGAACTCCCGACCTCTACCACCCCAAGGTAGCGCGCTAATCCAGGCTGCGCTACGGCCCGATCTGGTTCGTCGCAATTGTAAACGATCGACCAAGAATCGCAAACCGCAATCCAAGCCTAGTACCCTGAAATTACTGATTACGCAGACGCTTCTGTACGTCGGTCTCCAAAACCCCGAAAACTTGTTCGTGGCGATGAATCGACATGTTCAAAGCCGCCAACAATCGCTTCGCGGTGAAGTAATTCATAATGATCCGTTGCTTGACATGGATCGGATCCTTAGGAACACCAATCGGTTGTGGATTGAGACCAAAGTCGACGATCAACTCTTCCGGCGATCCAGTCACGCGGCAGAAGTTTGCATACAGAGCAATCGCATCTTCGTCCTTGACCTGAACCTGAACAACTTGCTGCCCTTGTTGCCCCGCTGCCTGACCGCCATCTTGTGTTTCTTCGTTCGACATCTCTAACTCTTTCTCTAAAAAAACTTACCTACCAAAAACGAGATCACTCCCGTTTCGTCTCTGTGAGATTCTGTAACACTCTAAAGTTCCCAATGGGTATTGTCCACCACCACTAGAACTCAAAATTAAAGGTTTTCATGAAGTATCGCTTCAGTCGCCAACCGAGCGATCTCCAAGGTAAATGAACTTTGGCTTCGCCACGATAGCCAGGACGCCGAGGCAAATCCGCCTCATCAAACTCGACCCTCGCTTGGTACGAAGTGCTAATCGGAATGGTTCGCCCCGTTTCATCCGTCTTTGTATCCAAAGTACCACCCACCTGAATCGAGAGCTGCGGCGGCGCGTCTTTGATCTCAGAAGCCGAAAAACCAATCACACGCCCTTTCAAAGACTCCAAGCGAGCCGATTCCATCATCAAACTCACTTCGTCCCCAATCCCCAACAAATCTCTATCGTGCTGGTCGACAATCATCACCCCTTCCATCTTCTTCTCCGGTCCGACCACACACAAGTGATCCCCCTCACTAAAATACACTTCGGTATTCATCGGATCAAAGGGGTCGCCATACCAACTTGGCAATTGCTCCTGAGCCTTCGCTGCTTTGCTCTCTTCCTTCGGCGGCGCTCGGAATAAATACCCATCGATGGGACTACGTAACACCAAATTCGCAATTTTCTGGTCCAATACGGCCAAGATGTTTCGCTTTGCTTCCACATCCTCCTGCTGAATGCGCAAGTATTGAACCTGCTGTGGATCCGTCGCTGCAGATCGCTCTAAATCCTGTAGCTTAATCTCCGCGACCCGTAGATCCCCATAAGCCCTCGTGCGCTGATAGCGCAAATCCAAATTCTCCAATTCACAGAGAATATCCCCTCGCTTGACCTCCTCCTGCGGGAACTTATGCCAACGCACTAACTTGCCCGGTACAATCGTACGAACCTCGATCGAACGCGTCGGCTGAATCTCCGTCGGACAATACACATAAAACGGCAACGGCAAGAACGCGATCACCGACAAGACCGCTGCCGCCACGGTCAAGGAGGTCAATATGTTCCCCCGCTTCATCTTCGCCGCCCTCCCAGGTGTTTTCAAAAACTTTACCACCGACATCACCCCCGGGATCACCATCCCCGCTAATCCCGCTACCGCAAAAGCTCGCCCCAACGATTGCAATCCGTAAGGCTTGAGCACCTGATTCAAAAACATAATGATTCCAAACGCGACAACCCATCGGTAGATAAACGAACCGATCGTATAAGCCCCAAAGAGCACTCGATTACCTTGAGGCAAAAACGGATTGTCTTGCAACTCCAACCCCAAACAGTTCTTCTGAAACCACCGCTTGAGGATCTCACTGGCCTTCTGACGCAAATTCGGAATCTCGAGGATGTCCATCAAAATGTAATAGCCATCAAAACGCAATAACGGATTACCATTAAACACCACGGTCGAAACCGAACAGATGAACATCACACTCAAACACAAGAAGTGAAACATCCCGTCTTCGCTATACCACCACAAAAAGGTTGCGATCGACGCAAGTATCAACTCGACATACATCCCCGCTGCACCAATAAACACTCGCTGCCACTTGTTGGGTAACATCCATGAATCGGAAACATTGCAGTACAAACAAGGAGTAAACACGAGAAACATCAAACCCATCTCGTGACACTCACCTCCAAACTTTTTACAGCTCAAGCCGTGTCCGAATTCATGCAACACCTTCACAGACGCCATCGTCAGCCCTAAAAACAACCAGTTGTTCGCAGCAAAAAACGTCTCAAAGGTAGGTAGCTTGCCACGAAACTCTTGGTAATTAACCAATACCAATGTGATCGCCGCTAACCCCAAAAGCATTGCAAAAAACAAACACCAAGTCGTAAACAACCAACCGAACCAAGGCAACAAACCATTGAGAATCCGCTCGGGATCTATCCCCCGAAAACGAATCGCAAACACGTTCGATAACTTTCCGATCAGCTCCTTACGCTTCTTCGTCTCCCCACGCCGACGCAACGGTTTGCCCTGCCCCACCGCATGCGAAATCACCAACCCGCTGCGATGCAACATCCCGACAAACTGCTGCAAATCCTGCAAACTAATCCGCTGCGGTGCAAACTCCGCTTGAAACCGATCCTTGATCGCTTGCAACGAAGTCTCGCCATCAAGCATGTTCAAGATCGCATACTCTTCCTCGTGAAAGCGGAAGTAGTTCAACCCAATCGGCTCCTTGACCACCCAATACGACTTGCCATCGTACCGATGCCGACGCGATTCTAAATCCGGTCGACGACGCAGCTTCAGCGGCCGCATCGCACTGTTGACCAATGAATCAGCCATCGTTGTCATAAGCGTCTACCAATCGGTAAATTCAAAAACACCTTCGAGGTTTCTACCACTGCCCCCGCCAACTATCGCTTGGGGTAAATCTCAACTTCCGCATCCATCGCGCCGCGGAATAAATATTTCCCTGCAACCTGCTTGTTCGGAATCTCTACCCAAACGGCATAATCATCCGTTCCGTCCGCCCTAGCTCCCGTCCCCTGCGACTCTGGACTGACAAACCCTACCACCCCCTCAATCTCTTCCACTCGCCCAGATCCAACCGGTACGATCACCTTCGCTCGCGCTCCTTCCAAATTGTTTGGTGACTCCGTCAATCGTACCGTACCCTTCACCCGAAACTTATCCAACGATACGAGCCGCAGGATCTCTTCGCCCGCCTTCACCCAGTCATATCGCTCCTTCTGGACACTTGCAACCACCCCAGAAAAAGGCGCCTTGATCGTTCGTAATTCCAATTGAACCATCGAAGCATTTAACTTCGCTTCATTTACCCCAACCGCTGCCTCGTTGATCTTCTGCTCACGCTTCGAAACGTCGATCTGAAATCCAGCTTTGATCAACTCTAACCGCTTCTTCTCTAAATCATCAAGCGACTCTGCTGTCGTTTTATACAACTCCTGCGATCGCTTGAATACAGAACTCGCTACGTCATAAGAAGCCTCAGAGAACTTGATCTGGCTGTCATCCTCCGCCTTCAACTTTGCCGATTCTAACTCTCGAATCGCAATGTCCTTCTCAGCATTCGCCAAACGATTGTCAATCTGAATCATCACCGTATCCTTGGGCACCACCGCACCCTCGTCGACGAGAATGTCTAACACAATCCCATCAGCCTGCGCTACGACCTTGATGTCATTGACGAAGGATAAAATCGCTCGGTATCGCAATACGCCATCCTTCGAAACACCCCCCACCCCGCGGTCTAAAACAGCTCCAGAAGGGACCGGAACCGGTACTCCCCCAGGCAATCCAACATTCGGAACCGTTTCACCAGAACTTGTCGTCGGCGGCAAACCAGCAGCTGGAATTCCAACCCCTGTCTGCTCAATGAGCTTCGTCGCAACCGGCGCTTGGTCAATCTGCTGCAACCGACCCTGTCCCCCTTCAACGATCTTGTCTCCACCGAGAAAAACCGTAGATATATCGCGATCCCCTGCCGCTTGAGACAAGCCACTTTCGTCAACGCTACTAACCCTCGCCTCACCCGATCGCAAAGGTATCGACTTCGATTGCCACCAATAACCACCTATCGAAACTGCTATCAATACCGCCGATAGGGCTACAAGTACCTTTTGTGTCATAACGCTTTATTCTCTTGTCTAGTTTCCGGCAGCTAATCACACCGTTGGGTACAGATTTAGAACAACAAGTTCGCTCGTATCCACTCGATGACCTCGTAGAAGCATACGAAAGCAACACTGCGCTTTCCACACTTCACATCCGCCATCACCCTCGCTCCAGGGCGACGGGAAAGATTCAACAACGCATCATCGGTCGGTACACAACGAAGCCGCACCACCGCTCCGTCTTCCGTATCCAACTCAGCGCGCTCTCCAATACCAGATCGGTACAATCGACCATAATGCTTGTTCTCAGGAGCTGTCATCAAGATGATCTCTACATCCAGATACTCTTCTCCCTTTTCATCCTTCTTCGCCCTATTTGCAAATCCCCAATCCAGATACCGCATCCGCTTCTCCGGCATCAAGACTTCCACTTCCCATGGCCCCTCAGGATCCGCCACCGACATCAAAACTTGACCCGTAACCACCGGTCTTGAATTGAGCACCTTCTCGACGTCCCAAGTCGTGATCAATCCGTTGATCGGACTCAATCGCTGTAGCTTTGCTTGCCGCTCAACCAACAATCCCAACTCAGCATTGCGATTGACCGCCTCCTGCTCCGCTTGGTTGTAGTCCTGTTGCAAGCGAATTCTCTCCGCCTCTGTCAATGTCGTAGAACTGTTGAGCTGTCGCTTCAACTCATAAGCCTGTTGCAGCGATTGTTTGTACTGCCCACGGGTCGTCTGTATCTGCTGCTCTAGCTCGTTGTTCTTGAGCTTTACCAACGGTTGATCCTTCGCTACCGCATCGCCATGCTTGATGTAAACTTGCTCGACTTCCCCATCCGCATGCGCAAATACCTGACGCTCAACCGTCGGCTTTAACTTCCCATTGCCCTGCAGATCAAAGTCCATCGGAATAATAAACATAGAAGCCAACGCAGCACCGATCAGTCCGAGGATTGATAATGTCCTTGGTAATGCAGAACCACGGAACATCCACAAACATCGATCCAAGAACCGCCACACCGGCATGAACAAAATGTTGCTGTGATCCATCGAATTCGATAACGCACGCGCTGCATGCTCGTATACCAAATCCACTCGCCCCTCAAGCGTCTCACGCGATAACTGCGTTTCAATCTGCTCGACAATCAATGCACCGATGATCTCTCGCCGCACCCGAGCTTCATTCGTTTCGTTACGCTCCGCGAGAATGTCCCCCTCAAGCTTCCTCTCAGGCTGCCGAATCGGTAACACCGCTACCGTGCGACCATGCGATAAATCGACGTAATCCTCGATCGCTTCTTCCAACTGAGGTGGCAAGTCTTCAGTCGACCCGTCGTACCACAATGGCTCACCACTGTTGATCACACGCGTCGCTAAATTCCCCAACGCCTGCACATTATTCGACCGCGTCTCAATCGAATCCTGACCCGATATCGCGATCACTTTCGCCTTGCCACCCTTGAGCATCGCCACCGATACCCGGTCGCAATCAATCAAACGACGCCCCTCATTGGCAATAGTAAACGCCGTGTCCTTAAGATCCAAATTGTCATGCACCAACCTAGCAAACTGATCCGACTGCTGCCATAACTCTTGCCGCGTCGATACCTCCTGCAACGTGTGACCCTTGATCCAATCACCGATCAACTTGGCCATGTGCTCGACAAACCGTAAATAACCACGCTGCGCCTCAGGAGGCGTCTGACCTCGCTGGAACACTTCCAGTAACCCCACAGGCCCCTTCGGTGATACCAACGGAGAAGTCACCAACAAATACTTCGTCGGATTCGCTTCACCCGTCTCCGCAGACCCCGACATCGGCGGCACCAACTCCGCCTTGCCATTTTGAATCAGACGACCCAATAAACGTCCGTGCTGAATCGCCTCCTCATTCCGCGCGTCAACCAAATGAGGTGCTATGTCAATCTGGTGCGCTAAACGCAATCCACTCTCCCCGTCCAACAACCAAATCGCACCCCCAGGAGCCGCCAAAGCACTAACCACCCGCTGCAAAACCGATGGATAAAACTCCGAAGCATCAACGTCAGACTTGGATAACTCCGTGACTTGATTGACCAAGTCGCGAATCTGCCGCTTGGTTTGTTCGACATTTTCATCCGAGGGACCAGAAGCCATAGCGAACCCAATAAGAAAAATTTCTAAAGGACAGACGTGCAGACAACCAACGAAGGATTCCGGACTCTCAAAAGATTGTCATATTAACGCTTTTCTCTTCGCCTGTGGAGTTTTCTTCGGACCAAAGAAATCACTTTCTCCCAACCCGACGCTCCCTCCCCGGGTTTCAAGCTCCCCTATTCTAATTCAGACAGACGGTTTGGATGCAATTTTCCAACCCCGGGTTCCCAAATTCTGTAATTCCTCAAGCTAATCTCGATCTACGGCTTGGGATCAAACTCACCTTCGTTCGTCAACATGTGAATCGTAGGCGAATCCCCCACTACACTCTCATCAAATCCCTCTGATTTGGGTTCAGCACCACTCCGCTTGCTGACCATCCGACGCGTCGATGTGGCAATCCCTTGCGTTAATGCCTGCTGAACACCAATCACCTTCCCCTGCCGCATCGACGACTCCGCCGCCGTTCGTATAAACTCACTGCGTACCTCTGGGGATAACCCCTTGAGACGACCCGCCACCTGTTGCAACCCCTGCGGATTGAGCCTCGCTGTCATGGCAATCTGCGAAAAGAAATTCGCACACTCAATAAAATTCTGGTCCGCTGTCTTGCCCATCATGGGCCCCAGCGTCTTTACCACCAAGTCCGCCCCCGCATTCTCCAACCGCATAAATGCATCCATCCAAGCCACCATACCCGGACGACCATCCGCCAACTGTGTCTGCCGATTGTGAAGAACTACCACACAATGCCCTTTCAACTCCCTCGGCCACAAACTCCCTTGATATCCCCCCTGAGATTGATAAATATGCATCGTGTCACTGCCATAAATCAAATCCATCTTACAAGTCGTACCCGCTCCATCATTGCCAACCAACTGATACTCCCCAGTCCGCTTGAGACTTACCTTGGTAATCCCCATCAAATCCCAAAGGTTCACAACCACCTCAGGATGCCTCACCAAAAACTGATACATCTCCAAATCGCAATCCACCGTCTGCGTCGGCATCCGACGAAAATAACTCGCATCATCCACCACCGCACGAACACGCGCTGTCGCATCCGGTGTCAATTGACCGTAAGGAATACTGCGAACCGCCGCTAACTTCGCCTCGCGACCCGATGAACCTTCCTGCGTCGAATCTACCGTATTTCCTAAGAAATCGACCGTGCCACGACTCCGCTGTTGACCGAAAGCTGAGTCGATAAAGTACCCGCAACCCGCAAGAACTAACCCGGGAAACACCAAGCAATTCAAGACAAACCGTACCCATCCCCAGCGTACCACCGAAGCGTCGACGCGCGTCGCATTTACGACCAGCCCGCCTCGCTTCATTCCCTCGGTACGTGAGCCGATTCCCAGGTACATGCAATTTCCTACGTTCCAGGGCGCCAATCCGCATCGCTTACCGCGCTGTCAACGATGACCACGCGTTCACGAGTCTTCCCCCCACCGCCCTCGTTCCATCGGCATTCCCCTAAACCCTTCCCCACACGATCCTACGATTTTCCCCCAAGCTAGTCCCTCCAGCCCTCCCAATTTATCTCAGCACCTCTTTCATCACCGCACCATGCACGTCCGTTAATCTTCGCTCAATCCCATTATGGTAAAAACTCAATCGCTCGTGATCTAACCCCAATAAGTGCAATATAGTCGCGTGAAAGTCATACACGGTCGCCACCTTCTCCACGGCCTTATATCCAAACTCATCCGTACTGCCGTAACTGTAAGGTGCCCGAACACCAGCCCCAGCCATCCAAGCCGTAAAACCTGCCGGATTATGGTCTCGCCCCCTCGCCCCCGCTTGAAACGTCGGCATCCTCCCAAATTCCGTACACCAAACCACCAACGTCTGCTCCAATAAACCTCTCCGCTTCAAATCCCTGAGCAATGCCGCTGTAGGCTGGTCAAAAATCTCTCCATGCACCGTGTACTGATCCTTGAGTACCTTGTGCCCGTCCCAATTGCTTGTCCCCTCTCCCCCAACCTGATAAGCCCCATTGAACAACTGAACAAACCGCACCCCTCGCTCCAATAACTTCCTCGCTAAAATGCAGTTCCTCGCATATCCCGCCTTCGTATCCAACACCGCTGTGCCACCTTGGTCCGCGCCATATTCTCGCAACGTCGCAGCATCCTCAGTACTCAAATCCGCTACCTGCGGAACCGATAGCTGCATCCTCGCTGCTAACTCATAACTCGATATCCTCGCTGCTAACTCCGTATCGCCAGGATACCGCTCCAACTGATGCCGATTCAATTCCGATAGAAACGCTCGCGTCGCACGATCCGATTCCAAACTACTTCCCTTTGGTCGGCCCAAATTGCGTATCGGCGCTGAAGCATTGAAGTCCGTTCCTTGGAACGCCGCTGGCAAAAAACCAGGATTCCAACAATTGCCACTCGACTGCGGTACCCCTCGCGGGTCAGGAATCGCTACGTACGCCGGCAATTCCTCATTCTCACTCCCCAATGCATAAGTCGTCCAAGCACCAATACTGGGGAATCCATCCAAGGTAAACCCAGTGTTCATGAAGTTCTCCCCCGGCCCATGCGTGTTGGTCTTCCCAGTAAGAGAATGGATGAAACACATCTCATCGGCAAACTCACCAACTTGTCCTACCAAGTCCGATATCCACTTGCCGCACTCCCCACGCGGTCGAAACTCCCAAGGACTCTTCTGCAAAGTCCCCTGCCCCCCCTGAAACGTAATGAGTTTTTCCGAACCAGGCATCGGTTGATCATGATGCTTGATCAAACTCGGTTTGTAGTCAAAGGTGTCTAGATGACTACAAGCCCCCGCACAAAAGATCATCAATACCTGTTTGGCCTTCGGTTCAAAATGCGGCTGCCTCGCTCGATTCGGATTGGCTGCGTCAATCATTGGCCTAATGGGCGATCTGTCTGCCTCACTTGCAACCCCCTCACGGCGCAACAAGTCTACTAATGCCAAACTACCCAACGACATCCCGCTGATCCGACCTAACCGCTCGGTCAAAAATCCTCGACGCGACTGCAACCGCTCAATCGCCCTATCACTCCCTCTACCCAACACGCGATCCGCCATTACCACACCCCAACTATCTTCCTCGAAAAATCCACCCCTGCCCCTAAAACACAAACAAGAACTCACTCGTGTTTAACATTGCTCGACCAAAAGCTTCCCAACCCTCTCGATGGATAAACTCCTTAGATAACTCCAACTCTTTCGTATCCGGGTCTCTCGCAAGTAACCATCGAAATGCCAACTCGATCCTGCTGTCGATATCTAACCCATCCCCCTCTCGATCCAACCGTTCCATCAAATGCTTCGACTGCTGGATCACAAATGGACTGTTAAACAGATTCAATGCTTGCAACGGTGTATTCGAACGCGCTCGCTTCGGTATCACCTGATTGCCACTCGGACAATCAAAAGCCCCAAACACAGGATCCTGCTCCTGACGTATCCTGGTCAAATACACCATGCGCCGATACTCAGCCGGTCCAACCTCCTCCTTCGGGAAATAACGATAGACGTTATCCTGCTCGACACGCTGCAAATAAAAACCAGGACCACCCATCCGTCCATCCAACACCCCGGTGGCCACCAACATACTGTCGCGTATCGCTTCCGCTTCTAAACGCCTCGGTGGGAATCTCCATAACCATCGCCCATCCGCATCCTTCTGTAAACCATCCCCACGCGGCAATGACCCTTGGCGAAACGCCAAAGACTGAAATATCTGCCGATGCAAGTGCTTGACCGACCAACCACTCTCCATAAACTCCACCGCCAACCAATCTAACAACTCGGGATGCATTGGCTTACCACCATTGCCCCCAAAATCACTCGGCGTGTCGACGATGCCAATCCCGAATACCATCTGCCACAATCGGTTCGACATCACCCTGGCCGTCAACGGATTCGACTCGGAAACCAACCAACGCGCCAAAGCCTCTCTCCGCGAACGCTCATCAGGATTGGACTCAGTGAACAACCATGTACTCTCTTCCTGCGTAGCTCCCTCTGCATTCTCAGTTTGCTCCCTCTGACCTGACTTCGCCGATCGCATCTCTGAACTTAGCGACTCAACCACCCCCGGTGCAACTTCCTCTCTGGGCATCAATGGATCTCCTCGATACAACCGATGAATCACTCCAGGTTGCTGAAATGATCCCACCCAAACCGTCGGCCCCTGCACTAACTTCGATAACTCTCCCCGTAGCGCCTGTAGCTTCCCGACCAGCGAACGAACTTGCTCTGCCTCACTCCCCTCAAACACTCCGACCCAAGCCTGCGGATCATCGGCGGCACTCAAACGATCCCTGCCACTTGCGATCTCTTTCCAGTTACCATCTTCGAGCAATGCCTCAATCACATACTGTGCTGCAACGCGATCTCGGAACTGCCCCATTCGATCCCGACCCCATACCATCGATCGAATAAGCTGTAGCTCCGAAAAATCAATCCGAACCCAACCTCCGTTTGTTTCATTGGAAATCCAACTGTGCGCATTCCCAACTTGCTCATCGTTGATGTGCTCTAACTTGTGGATCGCATACCCCGGCAATGTACTCGATGCACTCGCCGTCCCCCCGCGCGATGCAGCAGCAACATTCACCCCATCCTCTCGCAACACCTCCCACTCATCGATACAAGGCTGTGAACCACCAGAAGCCCTGATCGTAAAGCGCACTCCCTTCGCCTTCACCGGCGCAAATTCTTCTTCGTTACGCTGCGACTGAACCCCCTCTCTCATTTTCTTTACGGCCATCCGCGCCCGGGACACCTCACGCCACTTGGCAACTTGACCATCGAGCTCTTTGATCTGCAATTCCAACTCAGCTACCCGCTGCTGAGACTGCACACTCTTCGCATCTCGAATCGGCCGTTCAGCAAACTGAACGCCCGCCACCATCCCCTGCAACGCATAAAAGTCCTTCTGCGTCACAGGATCGAACTTGTGATCGTGGCACCGCGCACACCCAAGCGTCAAACCCAAAAACGCCGTTCCCGTTGTATTGACCAAATCCGCTAACTCATCCTGACGCTGCATCAATGTCAAATTAATGTCCGGACTCTTTACCAAATCAAAAGGGCCGGCAACCAAAAATCCTGTACCCAACTCTTCTCCTAACACATCACCCGCGATCTGCTCACTGACAAAGCGATCATACGGCTTGTCTGCATTAAAGGACCCAATTACGTAATCTCGAAATGGCCAAGCGTTATAACGGACACGATTGGTTTCGAAGCCATTCGATTCTGCGTACCGAATCACGTCAAACCAATGCCGCGCCATCCGCTCCCCATACCTCGGGTCCCCTAACACACGCTCCACTAAGCGTTCGTAAGCATCGGGATGCTCGTCTTCTATGTAGCGATCTACCTCCTCTGGTGTCGGCGGTAGTCCAAGCGCTACTAAATAAAGTCTACGAACGATCGTCTCCTTGTCCGCTATCCCAGAGAACGATAATCCCTCACGCTCTAACCGACTTCCTAAAAACCGATCGATCGGACCGAACCCCTGCAACTGCAATGCGTCGCCTTCGTTGGAAAGAACCGGAACCGTTGGTCGAACCACCGGCTGAAAACTCCAAGGCAAAGGCTTATCAAGCAAATGTGAGTCCTCAGGCCCCAACGCTCCTTGGTCAATCCAAGCTCTTAACACCGCAATCTCGTCCGGACGAAGCGGTTGCCCCTCTGGTGGCATGCGCAAATCGGGATCTTCCTCGGTGATCACTTCGATCAGACGACTCGCAGCACTCGCCCCCACCTGGATGATCTCACCACTACCTCCCCCACGAAGTATCGCAGACCGCAAATCCAGTCTCACATCCATCGTCTGCTTGTTCGGTCCATGACACTTCACACAATGCGAGTCGAGAATTGGTACGACATCGGCCAAAAAATCAATCCGATCCCCAACGCTCTCCTCCGTCCCCTGCCCCTTGCAAAAATCACAACGCAAGCCACCCGATATCAAGGACGTTAAGACAAGAACCAAGCGAATGACAATTCGACGGATCATGGATGGCTTTCAACGACTAACGAATTGTGGTTTGAGACTCAACGCGTAGATATTTCTATCTCCTGCGCAATCGCTGCAATTTCAAAAAGGACTCTGCGCCCCCAAGATCGCAACTGAGTCGATTATACCACCCATTCCTGTCCATGCGAATTTCCCCACTGAACCCGTTTTGTTCTAGCCCAGGGTATTTTCATCAACCTCTCCGCTCAAGACGCCAATGATTCTCCGCGTCTTTGCTCCTTTGCGTGAGACACAGGAGTTGAACGCGGGACGCCTACCGCTGACCGCTAAACGCAATACCTTTATACCCTCCCAATCACCCCGCACACTGCATCGCAAACTTCTCTTGCCGCTTCTTCCATCACGTAATGCCCCACATCCCCTAACTCCTGCACCTGGGCTCGCGGCCAGACCGCCTTAAAGCGACGCAAACACTCCGGCGTGAAACACCAGTCCTTCATCCCCCAAACCAACGATGTAGGTAAATGTTCCAACCGAGGCAAATCCCCCTCCAATCGCTTTAACACCCCATAAGTCGGATGCGCCGACTTCATCGGTATGTCCCGTACAAATCCATCGATCGCTACACGGTGCGCAGGAGTATCATATGGAGCCAATAAACCATCTCGCACCGCAGGTTCTAACCTCGGTAATCGATCGATCGCCATCACCGTCGCCGCTCTCGCAAAAGCATTCAAACGCTTCATCGCAAAACTACCTAACAACGGAATGCGACAAGCCGCGATTCGCAGCGGTATATACGGAGGCGGAAAAGCCCCAGTGTTAAGCACCACCAACCCCGCCATCCGATCGAGACGTCTAACCGCAGCACCCAACCCGATCGCACCTCCCCAATCATGAACCACCATGACGATGCGCTTTAAATCCAAAGCATCGATCAATCCCACCAAATTTTCCGTGTGCTGCGCTAATGTATAAGGATAACTAGAAGGCTTGTCACTCAACCCACACCCAATGTGATCTACCGCCAACACGCGATGCTCGCCACGAAAGGAATCAACAATCGATCGGTAGTAAAAGGACCAAGTAGGATTGCCATGCACACATAGTATGGTGGGACCAGAACCAGCACCCTCATCCAAATAATGCTGACGAACCGTCTCCACACCCAAAACCCGTTGTTGCTCCTCGGGTAATCGCACTGGAAGAAAATGAGAGTCGTACGGATAGAGCGCTCTCCAACCCTCTCGCTTTGCATCCATCAACGAAGTCTCCTAACTGCGCAAATCTTCAAAACCACGCAGTCGATAAGGCAAGTCGACATAATCCAGCAACCTGCAGAGACTTCGCAACGCTACCCCAAAGCCATCCGGCCCACTAAATCCACCGAATTGCCCCCCACCCTTGACGTGCGGCTCAAGATCAACAAAGAAACCAGGCAACCCACGTTTGTTCACCCTCTCAATGATCTTCGGATAATCCGCCCGAATGTCACGAAAAATTGCTTCGTGACCCGAATCCCCAATATCTGCCGGCACGAACGCCTTCAAAGACTCTTCGTCCACATGCGCGGAACCACCAACTTGCACGTGCGGCCTCTTGTAGTCCTTCACATGAATCCAACCCATTCCATGTTTCATCGCCAAGTACTCTTCGAATACTTGATCGGTCGACATGCCTTGGCAAACTAAATTCGCACCATCAAACACAAGCACCAACGCTGGATGAGAAACCGCGTCGTAAATCGTCGCTAATAACTTGCCCGTCTGCCCAATCAAATTCGCTTCGACCTCCAAACCATACGTTAAACCATAACTGTCACACAACGTAGCAATCGCACCGATTTGATCGATCGCTTGCCCCATGTGCTTGTGCGGATCCTCTCCACGCGGATGATAAAAAGAAAACCCGCGTATCAACTTGCAGCCGAATTGGTTCGCTAAATCGCAAGCCCTCCGCACATCCTTCTGAAGATACTCCTCGAACGGTACGTAACGATTGTTCGTTCCATCCGACACATCCAACAACTTGACCTTGCCAATCGGCGAACCGATGCTCGATACACTCAACCCATACTCCCTTTGCAACTCCAAAATAGTTGCAATGCTCTTGGGCTCAAGCTGCATAACGTTCTGAATTCCGCCACCAGCATCGATGAAACGCAACGTGTAATAACGTAGCCCCATCGCTGCAAACGCGCAGAACTGTTGCATCGCTGTCTTCTGATTCGCGGCTTCGTCCGCCAATCCACCCAAAAGCAACGGAGGTAGCTGATTTGCTAAGGTCATCTAAATCCCTCTCTACACCTTCGATTGCGTATACGAAATCGTGATCGTCGACGTGATCCCGCCCCGAGCTCCCCAACGACTCTCTAAAGTCGCCGAACGCGGGGAGACCACCTTGAGAAAGTCGTCGAAAATGCAATTCGTTACATTCTCGTAGAAAATCCCCTCGTTGCGAAACTTCTGCAAATACAACTTCAAACTCTTCAGCTCTACACACTTATCCCCCGGAATATACCGAAACACCAACGTGCCAAAGTCCGGTTGACCCGTCTTCGGACAAATGGAAGTAAACTCAGGGCAGACAATCTCTATCGTGTAATCCCGACCTGGGTACGAATTCTCGAAACACTCGAGCTCACTGATAAATGGTGTTCCTGGCACGGCGAGGACTTCCCCAAAAGTAAAAAGGCTTCAATTTGATGATAAATGGGCAAAACAGAACGCTCGAATCGGTCTAACCATAGCCCGCTCGACGCCTCCCGCAAACCCTTCGCTTGGCATATCTTAACAAGCTTGAAAAAATACAATAGCTCGAAGCGAACGACCATTCACCCGTTTTTCCCGTCCTAACCCCCGACCCAACTCGAACCACCATTCGGAGCCGAGAATTTGATTCGGATCGCAGAAGTTTTCGAAAGCGTTCAAGGTGAAGGGATGCTCACAGGCACCCCCAGCCTCTTTATTCGCACCAGCGGCTGCAACCTACGTTGCTGGTTCTGCGACACCCGGTACGCCTCGTGGGAACCCGAAGGTGAACAACAACCCCTCGACTCTATCCTCAAAGCCGTGGATCACTCCAAAGTCGGCCACGTTGTCCTCACCGGTGGCGAACCGATGATCTTCGATGAAATCTCAGAACTAGCCTCCGCCATCCGTCGCCGAGGAAAACATCTAACCATCGAAACGGCCGGAACTATCGACCAACCCGCCACGTGCGACCTCTGGTCGATCAGCCCCAAACTAAGCAACTCCAGCCCCATCGGCTTTACAGACGAGTCGTGGGTCAACCGACACGACGCCCGACGCTTCACCCCCCAAATCGTTCAATCCCTCATGCGGCGAGGTGAATACCAACTGAAGTTTGTGGTAGGATCCATCCTCGACGCCGAAGAAGTCCTCGAGTACTTGCAACACATCCAAGCCTTGGATCGCAACCGCGTGCTGCTCATGCCCCGTGGCACCAACTCAGAAGAACTTCAACTGCAACTCAGTTGGCTCGCTAACTGGTGTAAAAATCACGACCTGCGACTCTGTGACCGTCAGCACATCCATTGGTTCGGTAACCGCCGAGGTACCTGACCAACAAACCGGGACCGCAACACTTTTCCGTTAATCTGCACGGAAGCATCCAACCTGTGAATCAGATATTACAGTGAGCCAAACACCCGAACTACCCAACTACAACTCTTGGCTCGCTCAGCGCGCTTGGCTCTTCGTCTTGCTCCTCATGCCCGTCGCTCTGCTGAATTACCTCGACCGTCAAATGATGGCCTCCATGCAGAAATCGGTCATGGACTCGATCCCCGATTTTGCCGCAAGCAACACCCCACAAGAAATGTGGGGTACCATGCTCGGTCAATTCAAATGGGTCTACGCTGCCTTCAGCCTCCTCGGTGGCTACCTCGCCGATCGCTTCTCTCGCCGCTGGAGTATCGCCGCCAGCCTCTTCGCTTGGTCCGCAATCACTTGGTGGACCGGCCAAGTCACCACCTACCAAGAACTCCTTTGGGCTCGCTCTCTAATGGGCATGAGCGAAGCCTTCTACATCCCAGCCGCACTCGCGCTAATCGCAGACTACCACCCCGGCAACTCACGCTCCAAAGCCGTTGGCATGCACCAAATGGCAATCTACCTCGGTGTCATCGCCGGCGGATTCGGTGGCTACGCCGCAACCTCCTTCGGATGGCGTTACGCCTTCGCAACCTGCGGACTCTTCGGCATGCTCTACACCCTTCCAATCGCTCTCATCCTACGCGATCGCCCCGACAGCAAACCCGACAATCAAGCCGCTGATACGGAGCCTGTATACATACATTCTGATCAACGCTCCTTCGCGTTCCTAAGCCTTTTTACCAACCCCTCCTACCTCCTGCTCGTTGCCTACTTCACTCTCCCCGCCCTAGCCGGCTGGGTTGTTCGCGACTGGATGCCCTCAATCCTCCGCGATCGATTCGAACTTGGCCAAGGTGCCTCAGGGGTCACCGCTACCCTCTATTGGCAAATCGCCGCTATCGTAGGTGCTGCTATCGGAGGAACACTCGCCGACCGCTCTATGGCCAATAACCCACGCGGCCGTATCTACATTAGCGCTATGGGAATGGCGATGATCGCACCGGCCATCTTCGGTATCGGTAACGCTCCCAATATCCAAACCGCCGTCGCATTCCTCATCCTCTTCGGTCTCGGTTGGGGCTTCTTCGATTGCAACAATATGCCCATCCTCTCCCAAATCGTCCCCTCGAACCTCCGCGCCACCGGATACGGCATTATGAACTTTGTCAGTATCAGCTTCGGAGGCATCGCGGACAAAGAATTCGGACGACTCCGTGATTCCAATGTACCCCTGAATGTCAGCTTCGGCGTCTTCGCCCTCCTCGCGCTGATCTCTATCTTCCTGGTCCTCATGATCCGTCCAAAACCAGAATTGCAATGATCGATTTCCAACCCCTTCATGGCCTCGTCGCCGCTGTACACACTCCCTTCCATGCCGATGGATCCCTCGCTCTGCATGTCGTCGAAAAACAAGCCGAATGGATGCTCTCGCAAAAAGTCCATACAGTCTTTGTCGGCGGTAGCACCGGCGAAAGCCATTCCCTAACCCTCGATGAAAGACTCGCGTTAGCACAACGCTGGACCGAAGTCCGAAAAGGTACTCCGCTACGCCTCGTTATTCACGTCGGTTGCAATTGTTTAAACGACGCAAAAGTGCTTTCAGCTCAAGCCCAAAACCTCCGCGCCGATGCCCTGTCGTCTCTCTCCCCTAGCTACTTCAAACCCCGATCCCTCGATACTCTCATCGACTGCTGCGATGCCATCGCTTCCGCTGCCCCCAATCTCCCTTTCTATTTCTACGATATCCCCGTCCTGACCGGTGTAAACTTCTCAATGCCCAAGTTCCTCGCGCAAGCCTCGAACAGCATCCCCAACCTCGTCGGCCTGAAATTCACCAACTCCGATCTCGCTGCATACCTGCAATGCCTTCAACTCGACAACGCGCGATGGGACCTCCCGTGGGGAATAGACGAACACCTCCTCGGTGCCCTCGCAACCGGTGCCAAAGGTGCAGTCGGTAGTACCTATAACTTCGCCGCTCGGATCTACCACCAACTCATCGCCGCCTTCGAACAATCCAATCTACAACAAGCCCGCATCGAACAACTATCAAGCGTCCAGCTTATCGAATGCCTAGCCAGTTACGGGTACATGGCCGCTGCCAAGTCCACCATGGAATACTTGGGCGTCCCCGTCGGACCTCCCCGTCTACCCAATGCCAGCCTCTCCCAAGCCCAACACCGCGAACTACATCAACGCCTCGAACCCTTTAACCTTCGTTAAACCATAGGCGAACTCTATCATGTCCACCCTTGGACTCTTTTTTCTCATCCTTAGCGCTTTTATCCTCGCTTTGGTCTCCCTAATCTTCGTTTCATTCCTCCTCTCCGAATGGACAATTCGTCGCCTCGATCGCATGGAGCAATACTCCGTCTCCCCAAATAAACTCCCCTCCGTCTCCATCATCTTCGCCGCGAGAAATGAACAGGAATCGATTGAACAAGCCGCAGAGTCGATGCTGCAACTGCAGTACCCCAACCTGGAACTAATCATCGTCGACGATCGAAGTACCGACCAAACACCTGACATCCTTAAACGTCTTTGCTCGGAACACAAAAACCAATCCTTCAACTCCAAGGCAAAACTTCACACCGTCCGTGTAGATACACTTCCAAATGAGTGGCTCGGGAAATGCCATGCTCTAGCTGTCGGTGCAAAACAAGCCACCGGACAATGGCTACTCTTCACCGACGCTGATATTCAAATGCACCCGAACACACTCTCTGCGGCAATCGCGTTCGCTGAAAGAGAACAAGCTGATCACGTAACCCTTGCACCCTACTGCACAATGCCCACTTGGATCCTGTGCACCTTTGTCGCAACCTTTGCTTTCCTCTTCAAAGCCTTCGTCAAACCATTCCAAATCGCGAACCCCAAGTCCTCGGCACATGTCGGTATCGGTGCCTTCAACCTCGTTCGAAGCTCAGTCTATCAAGCCATCGGCGGCCATGAGTCAATCCGACTTTGTCCCGACGACGACGTCAAACTCGGCAAAAGAATCAAACAAGCAGGCTATGCCCAACGCTTCGCGAACGGACTAGGCTTGATCTCCGTTCCCTGGTACCCGTCCCTCCGCGCAGTCTTCCTTGGCCTTGAAAAAAACTGCTTCGCCGGTATCGATTACAGCATCACCACTTGGCTAGGCTCCAATCTATTCATCTTCTCGATCGCAATCCTCCCTTGGTTGCTTCTACCGTTCACCGAAAGCTATACCCAAGCGATGCTACTTATCGCATGCTTGATCTGGCTTATCATCGGTGTGATCAACGCCTTGCGGTGCGGCTATCGCATCGATCACGGACTGGCTCTCCCCATCGGCATCGCACTCTTCCTACTCGTCCTCAATCGCTCCATCCTCCTGACTCTCGCTCGCGGCGGTATCTACTGGCGCGACACGTTCTATTCGCTCAGTTCCCTCCGCGCATTCCATCGCCAAGTCAACGAACCGGATAGAGATTCCTAAGGTAATCCTCGCAGCTAAGAGCATCGGATACTGAGAGCCTGTCCAACATCCACCCTCTGGCGAGCGGTGGCTACGGGTCAGGGTTTTGTCTGTCTTCTTTGAGTCTTTGCGTCTTGGCTTCTTTGTGTGAGACCATTTGGTATGGAGCGGTTTAGATCGAACGAACATGGTCAGCGATCCCCAAGGACGATATCCACCGTCTGGCGAGCGGTGGCTACGGCTTTTGATTTTGTCTGTCTTCTTTGAGTCTTTGCGTCTTGGCTTCTTTGTGTGAGACCATTTGGTATGGAGCGGTTTAGATCGAACGAAC
>JBEICB010000372.1:0-2972 GCA_040373655.1 Pirellula sp.
GGCTAGCTAGACTTCCACTCAATAGTCTCATCGGTTCATTTCTGAGTCAAGTTGCATTTGTGAATTCCAGCCCAATGACGACCAAACAAGGGCTGAGTGAATCGTTTCAGGTATCTCTCGAACTGTTTCAAAAACATTGGAAAACCATCGAAAAGTTCGGTTCCTGTCCTCTCCGTTAGCCTTTTGAAGCCCGTGCTGCAAAACCTTGGTTTTCCCAGGTTTTTTCGCATTTCTGGCCAGTTCCTTTGGCTTTCCTGCACGTCCATGCACGTGCAGGCTTGCAGGTGCTGCCCAAATAAATCAACAGCTCTAGTGCGCTGCCTTGCCCCCTGGTGAGTCGTCCAGTGAGTCGTCCAGTGAGTCGCCAGAGCGCCTCAGAACCCTCGTTTTTTTCAGCGAAAACAGGTGGTTTTAAAGTGGAGAGGGTATGATTCGAAATCATCTGAGTGATATTATGGTGGGTTCTGGTGGGGATAGGCCGAGAACCAACTTCGCGGTTTTGCATCTCATGAGATCTGAAAATGATCCTTTGTTACTTGGCCCCAAAGCTGTGAACCGTCGCTAACAATTAGAGTTGCAGCTTGTTTGAATAAGGCTAGAAGTCAGAATCTAGGAATTTCAGTATGGACATTGAAATGCAACACGAGACGTGGCTCGTTTGGCTACCACTAGCAGTTCCTTTCTTGATTTTTAGTCTTCTGTTTGGCGAGCGAATATTAAAGCATATTCTCAGGCAGAGAGAAGAACGTGAATTGCTCAGACGAGCCAAAACACAATCGACCGATTCCGGACCCATCATTCGGCAGCGCCGAATTCTGAAGCAGTGCTCGAATTGTAAGAATTTCGGCGCGATTCTTCCTTGTCGCGATGCGGCAGGACGCACTTATTGCTCAAACGACTGTATGTACTGGGTTGCTCTTGGACCAGTCGATTTTTGCGAAAATTGCAAGCAGCAAACGACCAACATCTCGACGGGCGACATTATCAGACACAACGGATTCGGTTTGCGATTTGGCGATAGCAAATCTCGATGCACTATCTGTCGATCTGTCGAGCAACGATTATGGTATGCTCTTTTCGATATCCGGTTGATTCCGCGACACAGGTACCGAGTGATTTACCAAACCCCAGAACAGTTCTATAGTCGCCGGTTTAAGAGTTGATTGCGCACCGAGTGGTCCATGGTGATACGTATGCGTACGGCGAAATACAGGTTGACGGGAATGGGATACTGCTGGCTTACTAGTCAGCGGAGTTCAAGTCATGCCTCGATGTCGCTTCCAGCCAGATCCGTGGGCCCAGTGGATTCAGGACCATTCCCTCAGCAACCTCTCCGTCGCTGACTTCTGCGCAAACCACCAACTCCCCGTCCACTCCTTCTACTTCTGGCGCCGGAAACTAACCCTGTCGCTCGGGGACTGTCCCCGGTTTCTCGCCACAGAGTGGAACAATCGTGGCCAACCCGAAACTCCGGTACGGCGCAGCAGTCGCGTCATTTCGGTGCGTAGGTTCGAGTTCTTCCAACCCATCGCGGTGTTGGCGGCAGCTCGATACTGCGGTGCCGCGACCACATACTCGCTCTTGTCGCCGAAGATCTCGAAGGCTTCGTCGAGGATCGGTCGCAACTCCGGGAAGATCGGGCAGCTACGAATGCCACGACCTTCGTGATGCTCGACTTTCGGCTCTGGAATACTCATTCGATTCATTTCCCAATCGATGTCTTCCCCACGTAGCGCATGTCAACGAACACTCTTTTTCTCGCGGTTTGATACTTTTCTGCATTTTCGGGTAATGAGCCAATGAATTGCCCGGCCGAGGAATGCTCGATACAATTGGTCTAAAGGTCACTGCGAAGGCATCGTCAAGTGGCAGATCAAAACTGGAGAATAGGAAGCTGACATGGAAAAGAAAAAATCAGTCGCCGATGCTGCTAGACCCATTTTTGAATCATTAAAAAACCAACTTGAAGCGGATCACTTGAATCGGTTCGTAGCTATTGAACCCTGTTCGGGCGAACATTTTATCGGTGATACGCTAAGCGAAGCGATTTGTGAGGCGAGACGACTTTATCCCAACCGGCTTGTACACACATTTCGGATAGGGCATGCCGCTGCGGTACACTTTGGAATGCAAACACGATGAGAGGAGTCGTCGATGATTCAGGCAGAGCAATCCTGCCGATCGAGATTCTTTGTCCTAAATATCCAACAGGAGTTCGAGTCGACGCTTGGATCGATACTGGTTTTACGGGTGATTTGGTACTGCCTCAATCCTTGATTGACGATTTGCAGTTAGAAATCACAGGTTCGATCGATGGCGTCCTGGCAGACGGGTCAGCAATTGAGCTATCAACCTACCACTGCGAGCTCGATTGGTTCGG
Source organism: Pirellula sp. (assembly GCA_040373655.1). Classification (GTDB taxonomy): domain Bacteria; phylum Planctomycetota; class Planctomycetia; order Pirellulales; family Pirellulaceae; genus JBKCUI01. The sequence continues at coordinate 2,381 of JBEICB010000372.1, forward strand.
TAAACGAAGGTCATTGGAGGTGATTGCGAACTCAGGCCAGACGCCTTTGCTGGGCGTGGGACTATTACTGGCAAAAGAACTCCGAGTGGATTACTCGAATCTTGAATTGACCCTAAACTCAAACCGAAACGAGCAAGGTCGTAACGCGACAATCAAACGCCTCTCATAGTCAGTCTCTCTAGATCGTGAGGCGATCGATAGAGCAACTGGCAAATCCGTTCCTGAAGTGGGTTGGTCAGATAAAATGACTATTCTGTGGATTTTTGGTAAAAATGCATCGTCCAACGTGTGCCTTTCGAACTCCTCAAGAACATTGGAAAAACATCAAAAAGTTCGGTTCCTGTCCTGTCCGCAGGACCGCTCTACTGTCTACTTTCAACTCTCTTGGCTGTTCGGGTTTTTCGCATATCTGGCCAATTGCTTTGGCTTTCCTGCACGTCCATGCACGTGCATGCTTGCAGGTGCTGCGTCGTCTAGTGCGCTGCCTTGCCCCCTGGTGAGTCGTCTTGTGAGTCGCCAGCGTCGCCTCGAAAACCTCGTTTTTCCAGGGAAAACAGGTGATTTTGCAGCAGAGGTGGTAGGATTCGAACTA
>JBEICB010000064.1:0-23231 GCA_040373655.1 Pirellula sp.
CGTTACACCCGCTTTCTGATGCCCTTAGCAAATGACTACGACGTCTTTGGGTATCTATCCTCGGAATTCTTCCAGAATCTACTTTCGCCGCAAGTACAGATTGAACTCAAACGCCGAATGCGAGCGATCGCAGCAATAGAACATGCAGAACTAGCGAACAGAGTCGCGAATCTTGAAAAGAGTCGCGGAATGCAATCGCTTCGGCGGAACGTGGCCTTAACCGGCAACACAGCACAGCCAAGCAAAACAAGTTCTGGTGATTCAAGTGCGACGTCAGAGCGAAGTAACAATTCGCTCTTGCCACCGAATTGGCTACCTGGCGATCAACTCGATTACCTGATCCAAGACGGGTATTTACCCCCTTGGTTTCAACGCCGTGTTGATGGGTCCGAAACGATAAGGTTTGCTGAAGAGTGGCATGATTCGGTTCGTGGTAAGCGAGGTAGTTTCATGCCGATAGCTGATGTTCCTTTGGTGGACTGCACTCCGGAGGAAGCTGTTGAGTATCGAGTTGCAGCAGAGTACTACACCAAGGAATGGCAACAGACCGACCCATTGATGGTTGGCTTAAGACGGTTTGAACATCCAACAATCCCTAAAGCAGAGCGAATAGCAATCGAGGCTTCGATTGCTCCCCTAGGAAGTGATAAATACGGCTGGGTAGGTTTATTGCTGGGACCGCCTGATGCCAGACAGATCCAACTACCCTCTGATGATGTGGTCAGCCTTCAATTGCATCTTCGAGGAAATGAACTTACGGGTGATTCTATTCCGAACCATTTTCTATTTGCCGGACTGAAAGACCTAGAGCTTCCCTTTCCGGAAGAGACTAAAGGGCTGATTGCAACATTGCGATTGCTCAGGACCTTGCCTATGTATTTGGGAGCTTGGCCTAAACCAGCGGTTCTCGATCGCTTACCACTTGGGCTCGGTGGTGGCCCACCTGACGTGATTGGTTACTCCAGAGCATTGATCGGACTGTGGCGTTGGCAAATGGGTGGATTTAGTATTCTCTCGTTTCATCGAGAAATCTTAGAAGCTTGCGTTTCGGTGGTGCGAGTCATCGAAGCGGAGGATGTAGCGCAAGGACGATTGACAGTTCGGGATATCTCAACAAGTCGTGTTGCAGGTTGGTTTCATACGCTCGGGTTTAGGCAAGCGGCACAAGCCACCCGCGGCAACCTGTTTCTACTCGATGCGATTGAAGAACAATTGGGAATACCACCCAATGAATCACTTCAGATTGCTCAACAATTATTGGATGCCAAGCTTCAATGTACGTTGGGAGGCATCTACACGCTTACGGATGGCGTTTGGCAGACTACGGCTTGGCCTGAGAATTTAAAGCTTGCGCCAGGTGCCCATGTGTCGAGTCTTGGTTTCGATACACTCCATACCGTTGCTCCAGACAATTACAAAGCGAGTTGGCTAGAGTGGTTTCGCGGTGCAAATTTGCACCTAACCCAACTTCCGGAGCGATTAGTGGTCGTCGGGCAACTCGATATGGAGACACTGGCTATCAAGAAGAACGGCGAGGAAGTGAAAGACGAAAAACCAGCAGTTCTACCGAAGCTGGATTTCGACATCTACAACCTTCCATTCCAAATGTTTAACGCAGACAAGCCTGAGAAAGAAAAACGGGGCTCCGAAAAGAACTCGAAATCTGAAGTAGAAAAACCCAAGGAGTCGCCAGACAATCCAACAAGGCGAAAATTCTGATGCGATTGGTCTTGGGATTGGATGAAGCTGGATATGGTCCAAACCTAGGGCCTTTAGTCATTGGCCTAAGTTGTTGGACCTTGGAATCCAAATTCGATGTTCTTCAAGGACTTGATCCCTTCAGTCCTGAATTTGTTGCGATGCCATTCCATCCAGAAGCGGACTACCTGCCTCTCGGAGACTCCAAAAAAATCTATCAGCCTAATGCCGTTCACAAAGGTTTTGTGGAAACACTGCGATTTTTCTCTTCAATCAGTCATCAAGAATGCCGTTGGCAAAGTTGGGTCCCCGAGGATCTAAATCGAGTTGAATCTCGTCCATGGTACGAAAGCAGGCTTGAAACCGACGAACAATTGATCACTGAGGCTACCAAGAGTGAGGGGGATAAAAAATTCGATGCAACGCGGAGACGTCAAGCATTAAAGAAGCTCAGTACGTTAGGGATCAAGTTCCATGGATTTCGAATGCGCATTTATGACGAATTGTATTTCAACCAAGAGTGCCTTCGCTGTGGAAATAAATCCAACTTGTTAGGTGAAGCCACCGTTGCTTTGGCTTGGAAAACACTTCTAGAATGCGTCGAATCGAATCCTGGGAAATGGCAACAATTTGAGATTTACTTTGATCGTCAGGGGGGACGCAAACATTACGCAGGATTGCTTGGCCACGGATTTGGAATGATCGATTCCCAATTACCAACTCCATGGATCGAAGTCCTAGAGGAGACGCCCCAAGTCAGTCGATATCGAACCGTAATAGGAAATACTCCGGTGTCCATACGTTTTCAAGTCGAAGGAGACTCGTTGTTTCCATCCGCTTTGTCGTCAATGGCTGCGAAATGGTCGCGCGAAGAGTTGATGGGACGATTGAATCGGTATTGGGCCGAGATTACAGGCGGCGCCGTCCGGCCAACTGCAGGCTACGCAGTTGATGCCAAGCGATTTGAAAACGAAATCACCCCGTGGCTTGCAAAGCTCGGGGTGACTCGAGGGCAATGGTGGCGAGCCAAATAGGCCCGTATGCCGTTTACTTTTTGTTCGATCCAGCATCTGCCGTGTCAACGGCTTTGGCGGGATCCACATTCACAACTGGTTGTCCATTTGCTTTTGCATCCTGAACACGGAAGATAACAGGTAATTCAACAGATGGATTCGACGGCAAGTCTGTCAGCAGTCGGATAGTGTCCCGTAGTTCTCCATCAGCATGATTACCATCCTTGAGTTTGATCGAGAGAGGTAACGTATGAAGAAGTTTGGACTCTTCCGACCACTTGGTCTTTGAAAGGTCAAAGAGTGCGCTCTCAAGCCCTAAGATTTTGAAAGGTGTCTTTCCCTTTAGCACCAACACATGTTTGGGGAGATCTTCGGTAGAAATTTTTCCGAGAGAGAGCAGGTTCGGCGATATGTTCAAAGTCGATTCGATGTCGGCAGTGAGTCGCAGAGACACTGTCTTAAGATTTCGATCATTAGTATGTAGCAAGATCTCGGATTGCAGGGGGCCCGCGGGGGCAGTTTCATTGATCGAAACGTTAAGCAGGTATTCGATGCGCCCACCGTTTCGCGACTTTTCTTGGAACGCCACATTTACGAATGGTTCGTTGCATTGAGTATGCGTGATCTGCCAATCAGGCTTACCTGCGTATTCGAGCGTAATCTCTTGCGAGCCTGCGGTTCCTTGACGTATCTTGCCTAACATTGCCTCGCCTGGATTGAAGACAACATCGGTTCGGATGTACCCTTTCACATGCAATTGCACTTCCGCAAAACTGGGTTTGTCAAAGGTTACGGTAACTGTTGCTGCCCGCGAACCGGAGTGTGTCTTCGTATTGAAAACAGCAAGGATACAACCCGTATCCCCAGGTTGTACCGTGTCATTTACAACACTTGGTGTTGTGCAACCGCACGAAGTCCTTACACCTTTAACATGAATCGGAACACCGAGAGTGTTCGTGAAGTAGAAGCGATGCTCAGTGGTAGCTGCTTTCGCAACCGTTCCAAAGTCGTGATTAGGATTCTCAAAAAGGTTAGCGAATTGTTGCGCAAAGCAATTTGTGGCAAGCGCGACGAAGCATAGGGTAGCAATCGCGTAGAGTTTCATCGAAGGCTCCAGAGGATGGTTACATTCACGGAAGGAAATCAGTTTTGCACGATGGAAAGTCAAAGTGCGAGTGCCGTCGGTTAATTATTCCACATCATTGAACTTCATCCTGTATTTCCAGGAAAAAATTTCTAAGCCGTTGAACAGCAATCGATGCAATCGCCACAGCAATTAAACTCGTCCTTTGATTCAGGCTGTGGCAGTTTCGGCTGCTCAGCGGTTTGAATTCTTTGCCTACCGATCATTTTCCGTAATCCGCACAAACTGAATTTAGGAAGTTTTTTTTGATCGAATTCAACCCGCGTCCGACGCGTTGCCAGGCCGCTCTCTCTCGGTGTGTAAGACTCTCGATAGAACTTGAGGGATTCTATCTATGTCGAAGAAAAAGAAAAACGGACAGGCGTCACAAGCGGAAATTGCGGGCAGACCAAAGCTGTTAGCGATCATCTGTATCGTATCGGTGGCTGTTGGCTCGTGGTACTGGTCTGACGGGCAGAGTGCAACAAAATCTGCGTTGGTAGAGTCCAACTCTCCCCGGTGGGATCAGCCCAATTTGGCAACTGTATTGATAGAGCCTAACACAAATGACCGGATACAAACTTCCGACGAGCTAGTATCCATTTCGCCAACATATGGACAATTACCGGCGGACTTGGTCGGAAGCCACCAGGTCGAACTACGGCCGTACAGTCCACCGTTAGTGGGTACTTTAGAAGAGCGTGTAGCTAGGGAGCCATTACCTGTCGTGCCGATCGCCAGGGGAGGTTCCCCCGAATCTGGAGCAAACGGCTTGAAAGGCGAATCCCGCATGGCCTTAGGAAGTCCTCCGGTATGGACAGACGAAGCGGGTGCCATGGGGGGGCGATCGATTCCAGCAGAGGATCAACTCCAGCAACCGGGAACGACTATTCGTGGCTTAGCAGCGACCACATCAATTCCAGGTAAGGCGGATATTTGGGACACCACCAATCCCTTTGATCAATTGGCATTAGATCCCCGCTCTGGCAATCCTAACAGCAGAACTTCTGGGCTCGGTGATTCACTTGCAATTCGTGGAAAACCGACCGATACCGGTTGGCCGGATAAGAACTTTCGGCCAGAGAGAAATGCCTTCTTGCACGAATCGCATGCGTTAGCAAATCAAGCCGCAACAGTTAGCCCGAGGCCAACGAATCCTACGCTCGGCGTTTTTGGTGCGACAAGCATAGTGGCTTCGCCCAAAATTCATCCAAGCGAGGACACGCCTACGGAGGTAAGCAAACTACAACCAGTGGCTAAATTAACCAACGCAGAGAAGATCGAATCCCTTCCAGCGCGATGGAATACGAATGCTACAGATGGGAAAGATACCAAGAAAAGCCGTGCAGTCATTCGGCAACCGAAGTCAGGAATTTAATTCTTTGGTGGTCCGTTCGATGAACGCCTGCGCCTTCGCTAGTTTTCTCGGAGGCAGGCGTGGTTCGGTCGCCGATACTGCCTGTTTGAAATCTTCCAACGCGGACTGGGAGTTCTTTTGAGCGATTCTCAACAAGCCGCGATTAAAATACAACCACGCATTTCTTGGCTGCAACTCGAGTGATTCGGCTAATGCATCTTCCGCTTCTCTGAGCTGGTCGTTTCCGATAAATGCTCTTGCAAGATTATTCAGGCAGTAGGGTAGTAGCTGGGAGTCACCGTTTCGGGCATCCCGGACTGCTCCTTCTAAGTCTTGGATCGCCGTTTCACACTCTCCTAGTTCAGCGGCACATCCACCGCGTCCATTCCGTGCGCGAATAGAGTCTGCATCTAGAGTTTCTAGTACATAGTTGTAGTCTTCCCAAGCTTCCGCAAACTGGTCGGAATACCAATACGCGCTTGCACGACGCAAGTAAGCTTGTTCGCTCGTTGGGTTCAACGCGATTGCCTGTGTGGCCGCTTCGATCGCTTCATCAAAGCGGTTCTGCACGAGCGCGATTTGGGACGCAATTAGTGCGCGTTGCAATTCGGTTTCGTCAGCGGATTCCGGCTCTAGTTCCACAGCCGCATCGAGATCCTCCTGTGATTTTTCGTCGTTACCTTGGATCTCGTGAATTGCACTTCTTCCAATCAAAGCAGGCGCAAAATTTGGATTGTCTTTGAGAATAGCGTCCAAGTCGCTAAGTGCTTCTTCCATGCGGCCCAATTGGATGTGAAGCTGCGCTCGCGAGAACAACGCGGGCAATAAATTTGGGCTCGCCGCGATGACTTGATCGAGATCTTTTTCTGCAGCCTTCAAGTTGTAGTCAGACATGGAAAGCCGGGAGCGATCGAGTAAACACTCTTCGTTTTCTGGATCGATTACGAGCGCCTTGTCGAGGAAAATAAGTGCGTCTTTATGATCACCTCGCAGTTCGTTTACGATTGCCATTCCACGAAGAGCCTGTACTTCGTTCGGCTCAAGTTCCAAAGCAGCTTGGAAGTCTTTCTCTGCTTCGTCTCGCCGGGATTGCATTAGCAACTGATATCCCCGAACGACGAGCGGGATGATTTGGGAGGCATCGATATCAAGGATTGCGGTCAATTGTTCGATGGACTCTTCGATTTGCCCCACTGAAGTGTAAACTTGGGACAATCGATACCTTGCTGACATGTTTCGAGGATCACTGCCTACGGCTCGTTGCAAGTACTCTATGGCTTGATCTGTTTGGTGGTCTAAGTGGTAGGCATAACCTAGGGTTGCGTAAAGTAGCGAATCATCGCCTCCAGCATCAACAATGTACTTTGCATCTTCAATTGCACCGGCGGGATCATCCGTGTCGATTTTCAATTCAGCCCTTTGCAATCTTGCCGGATGAAAATCTGGAAAGTGTTCGAGAATCCAATTACAGTCATCGATTGCAAGTTCATATTTACCGGATTCACGATAGGCTTCGGATCTCAGACCATTTAGTAAGGGATGATTTCCAAGTTCGGCGATCCGTTCGGTCAAGAATTGAATGGCTGCTTCATTACCTCGACTTTTTGAAAGAGCCGCCGTTTTGATTTGATACGCGCGATAGGAAGGACCTTCGATGGCTAAATAAAGATCTATGTCTTCGATGGCTTTTTCAAAGCGTTTGTCCGCCAAATGCAAATTGCTACGAAGCAAAAGAGCATTCGAATAAGTGGAGTCGACTTGAAGGGCTTTTTCCAGATTTTCCAAACATTCCTCAGGTTGGTTTAACGAATTCGCTATACGAGCTGAAGAGAAATAATAATCGGCGGTAAGTGGTCCTTGGGGTGCTTGTTTGATTATCTTGGCCGCTTCCTCTGGATATCCGAGTGCGAGTTGCAGGTGTGCGAGGTACGCGAAGTCATCGGGCATCGCATCGGGGCGTCTAGTAATTGATTGGCATACACTTGCGGCTTTTTCAAGTCGTTCATGACGTTCCAAAAAGGAAGCATACAGCCCGAGGCTTGATCGGGTTTCTTCGTGAGAAGCAAGGTATTTTTCCCATACTTCTATGGCTTGAGTGACATCACCCTTTTCTGCGTAATAGTCCGCTAAACCACTCTGTAGGTCGAAGACATCGGGATGAAGTGCTGTCCAGCGCGCGAAGTCTTCCGGGGTAATTGCATTTGTTTCAAGATTGCTTTTTGTATCCAGAAACTCTTGATCCGTTGTCAGCTCTAATTCGGACTTCGCCCTACTCTCGCCCTGCACCTCTGAATTGTCACGGTCCGACGACTCTGACAATGCCCGAATGTAGCGTTGAAACTCCGTGGCAGGCGGAGGTATCGTCATTTCGCTGGCAGCAAAATAACCTCCAAAGTTACAAGTCCTAAAGAGCACTACTACGGGTAGTCGAACCGGGAAGTCCGGCATCTTCGATAACGCAGTGTTGAGTTTCAATCGTACCGATGAATTTTCTGAGGGCACCGTCGAAGTCTGTACTACACGTTTTCGATCCGGGAGGAACGTAATCAAGGCTTGGCAAGCGATCGGACGCTCCCCTTGGTTTGCGACAATTTGATGAAACTGTGCTGTGATGTATCTGAAGACCTCCGTACATAGGGTCAATGACCCATCCTTTCTTTCCAGGTTGTGGAGATCGGCCATAACGAATCCACGATCAAACGGCAGAAAGTGATTCTGCAAGAACTCTAGCTCTGTGTTCTTCTCAAAAGGAATCAGCTCGTTTACGAACCCTCGCTTATCCAGACTTAACCCACCATGCGCATCGGGATAAGCTTCTGGAAGAATTCTCAAGTGAGGTGACTTCTTCAACATCGATTCCAAAGCTTCAAGTCTTGTTTCCATTGGCATGGGTAGCGGTCGAAGAAGACGAAATATCGCCACAGCAAGCGCGAGAACCCCGAAGACTCCGACAATTGGAAATTTACGTGGTAGATCGGGGAAGTATTGCAAGACCAGGGGAAGTAGAAGCAGGATCAAGGACACCGAACCAATTTGAACCAACCACTGCGATAGCTTGCTAGTGAGCGACAACGGTACGATAGGCGGTTTTTTTGAGCAAGCCTTGCAAACTGGCAACGGAACAGCCCAAGCGAAATGAGTTTCTTGGTAATAGAACGGAACGACAAACACGGGTGGCTTGTTTCCACAACAGATACAAGACTGAGAATGCCCTCCAGCCTTGTCCAAGGCTTCGAGCGTTTGTCCGTACATAACATTTGCACGAAGCAGATCGTCACTGAGCGCCCTGAGCGGGGGGAAGCCATCGGCAACTTGTTTTGTCGGACTAGGAATGAGCTGCATGTAGGGTAGGATCGGGCGAAAGTACAAAATCAGCCAGGGAAAGGAACTTGGCGAACGTTATTTCACCATTCGCTTTGCCTCATTAACCATATACATTGTCCCGCATCCTGGACAGAAAAGATACCAATCGTAGTAATATGCCTGTCCAGGTTTTAGCGGTTTTCGTTTGGTTGGCTTTTTTACCAGCCTGTCAGAACATTTACGACACACACCACCTTCTCGGGGGTCTTCACCACCCCCGGAATTCGGTTCGGGTTGAGAGGCAGGTGGTTGCGCCATCGAGCAGGTGTCTGTTCTCATCTCAGGCGAGTCTTGTGAATCCTCAAGCAGTTTTAAGTTGCTCCATGTGGGGGATTTGGAAGCAGTTTTGACTGATTCAAGATAGCCAACATCCACATTTAGATTAGCACCTTTCGTAGCGGCAACCGCTAATACATCGCAGCGCTCGTTCTCTTCGATCCCAGCATGCCCCTTGACCCAGTGAAATTGCACTTTGTGAGGTAATGCAGCACTCAGATACCGTTTCCAAAGGTCCACGTTTTTGACCGGTTCATTTTTACCCCGTTGCCAATTAGCACGGGCCCACCGCTGCAGCGATCCTCGTTTTACCGAGTCGACTACGTACTTCGAATCGCTGTAAAGATTGACGACGCAGGGTCGTTTTAGGGATTCGAGAGCGACAATGACCCCCAGAAGTTCCATTCGATTATTGGTCGTGCGTTGGAAACCGCCTGAGAGTTCAAGCCGATGTTTTCCAGAAATCAGAACAATTCCATAGCCTCCCGGGCCGGGATTCGGTTCGGCAGCACCATCGGTGTAGATCGTCACCGCGTTTGTACCACGTGCAGGGGTTGTACCAAGCTCAGTGCATTTCTCTGATTCAGAATTCGGAGTTTGGTTCATTCCGCAGCGCCTGGATTCCACTGTTGGTCATTGATTGCCTTCGATACCTTACCATTAGTATCGCACCGTTGGGCCTTGTCTACGAGTAGGCTCGGAGAGAATACGCAGTAAGAACGCAGGTAGAACGCTGTGTGAATTTTCCTCGACACGCATCGACTCGAAACGAAAACGGGCCGAAAAAAACAAAAGGCTGAGTGAATTCACTCAGCCTCTGAGACTCTGCTTGGTTTATTCGACTAGCTATTTCTTTTCGGAACCGTTCGAATAGCCAAAGCTCGTGAAACGAATAAAAACTAGGCCTTTGGAGCTTCGCCAGCTGCAGGAGCCGCTGGTGCTGCAGGAGCCGCTGGAACCGCTGGTGCTTCTGGAACCGCTGGTGCGGCAGGTGCTGCTGCTGGTGCAGAAGGAGCAACTGCTGGAGCAACAGGTGCTGGTGGGACAGCGGACGAAGTGGTCACTGTGCCGCTGTTTACTGTTGTATCGCAGTTCACACAAGGAGCTGCCGAAGTAGTCTCATAAACAACTCCTTCGCTGACGGTTGCAGAACCTGCACATCCACAATCGGAGGAAACCATAATGGTCGCTACTGCTCCGCCGCAGTCACCGGCAGGTGCTGGTGCACAAGCTGGAGCTGGTGCAGGTGTGCTGCAGCTAGCTGCTGCGCCGGAACACTTGGAAGCACGCTTCGATTGAAGCTTGCTCAACAATCCACCGCTGCAGTTCTTTGCTGCAGCGCCGCTGCAAGCATCCTTACGAGCGTGCAAACGGGACATCAATCCTCCACGTCCGCCGCAATTCGAAGCAGCAGCATCGCCACCGCAACCAGCCATTGCAACCGAACCAAATCCAGCTGCAACGAATGCAACCGCAGCCAAAACAACCTTACGCAACTGACTCATAAAACTATCCTCCCGTAGGAACGAAAAACAGGGATCCACGCAAAACGCTGATGCATAACCCAAACGACATGGATCTCGATTCGCCGCCAACTTCCAGATTCTGCCAGTCCCGGTGGATCCCCATCCGGATATCTCTTATGCGGATATCCCTGGGATGGCTTCACCGAGTCAAACAACGCAGAGCCTGGCAAAGTTTGCCGGTTAGGCGCTTTGCACAAAATTTTAGGCTTGTAAGGGTAGCAAACAGAGGGGAGGTGTCAACAACCCTCCATCCCTGCAATGCCAGCCGCGTTTTTTCCCGCCGTGGGAAATCAATGTATCGTTGGATTCCTCGAGCCTCGCTTATCGCTCAGACCCCATGAACTTTCGGCGCTTCAGCATTAGCACTACCACCGCCTGGGTTGTGACGAACGCAATATTTTCCGAAGTTCCCGCGTATCGGCCCCTGTTGCACTCAACAAAAAACTAGAAATCCAGTATATTCCACCGCTTGTTGGTCACAGGACAGACCGACTAAAGAAGCCTCCCGCCTTAGATTTTCCAAGATATCGCCGATTTGCGGCGTGATGTCGGACCAGAAAATCCTGGGAGCAGGGAGTTATTTTGCCAGATGTTCGTTTGGAGAAGTTGAACCGTGTTGTTTCCGATCGCAGTTTTGTCGCAGTACATCTTTGGTTCGCTGCTATTTTTGCTCTCCTTCTTCATCATTGCAATTATCTTGTTGCAACGGGGTCGCGGTGGCGGATTGACCGGTGCTTTTGGTGGCGCTGGCGGTCAGAGTGCTTTTGGCGTCAAGGCCGGTGATTTGTTCACAAGAATCACCGCAATCTTGGTGCTGCTGTGGATCTTTACTTGTGCGGCAGCAGCGAGATTCTACCGAGAAAAAGGTTTGGACATCCAAGCGGACGCATCGGCGAGTTCCGTCAGTGGAACCGGTACAAGTTCATCCCCTGTTGGCGGCTTAGGCGGCTCAAGTGATCTTAATGGACTCGATGGACTTGGTAATGGCGTAGGATTGGGTGCTCCCGCAGGGGCTGAACCTCCGGTAGTGAATCCAGTTGCTCCCTCCATTCCAACTGCTCCGCCTGCCGCAGAACCAGCACCGGCCCCCGCTACAGAACCAGCACCGGGCTCGGATAAACCGTAGTAATTTTGCTTCATAATTACTTGGAAACGCCGACAATTGAAAACACCACGAAGAACCTTCGTAGTTTTGCTCCCTGTGCGTCTCCGCCCCTTTACTCACGCATGGCAAGCTCAGGCTTAGGATAGCGTTCATGATCTGCAGCATGACAGGCCAAGGCCGTGCGACAAGCTCCAAGGATGGTATGGAGATTGAAGCGGAAGTTCGATCAGTGAACAACCGTTTTCTCAAAGTCACCTTCAAACTTTCGGAGGTACTGCAGCCCTTTGAGCTGGCGATCGAGGGTATTGTTCGAGAACAAGTAAAACGCGGATCGGTTCACGTAGCCGTTCGAATCTCCGGTGCAGGGGAAGCCCAAGCTGCGAGGATTTCGGAACCAGTGCTTCAGCAGTACTTGGATCAAATGAAGCTGATCTTTGGCAGTACGAAAAACCTTTGGGTCGCTGGGGGAGTATCTGCTGAGATTGGTTCGCTTCTGAACCTGCCAGGCGTTCTCGTGCCTGGGAACCTGCGAGATGACAATAGCGTTTTGGCTCTAACCATCGAAACCGTGTCCGAAGCACTTCGGGACTTGAACAGCATGCGTCAAGTAGAGGGGCAAGCGATGGCAGACCAGTTGCGGATGTTGGTTGCTCAAGTCCGCGGCTTGAGGGACTCCATTGAGGTGCGAGCACCGAGCGTGTTGACAGAGTATCGCAAAAGACTTGAGGGACGCGTACGGACAGCTTTGAGCGAACTGGGACACTCTGCAAGTGAATTGGATCTTCTTCGAGAAGTTTTGCAGTTTTCCGATCGTTGTGACGTCCGGGAGGAACTAGTGCGACTTGCTAGTCACCTCGACCGCTTCGAAGAGACATTAAGCGGGGGAGAATCGCAAGGCAGGCGGTTGGATTTCCTTATTCAAGAGATCTTTCGCGAAACCAATACCATTGGCGCCAAAGCGAACGATGCGGCGATCGCACATAGTGTGGTGAACATCAAGACTTCCGTCGAACAGATGCGAGAAATGGTGCAGAATGTCGAGTAACTCAAATGGGAGGGGCTTTCCACGCTCCGCTCACCACACCACAGATTTAACGCACCTATCGCCAGAGGATCAACCAGGAAAGCTAATTGTGGTTTCCGGACCCTCCGGGTCAGGAAAGTCCACTGTCCTCGCGAACTTGCTCGCTAAGTGTCCATTGCCATTACAATTAAGCGTATCGGCAACCACACGCCCACCTCGGCCGGGGGAACAGCATGGCCGGGAATACTGGTTTTTGAGCGACGAGGAGTTCAGACTACGGCGAGCGGCCGGAGAATTCCTGGAATGCAAAGAAGTTTTTGGACGAGGATACTGGTACGGGACCCTTCGGGAGACCGTTTCGACTGGCCTTCAGACGGGAAAATGGGTAATCTTAGAAATCGATGTCCAGGGAGCTATGAGCGTCCTCGACTACGATCCGCAAGCGATTACGATTTTTATTGATCCAGGATCGATGGAGATCCTCGAAAAAAGGCTTCGGTCCCGCGGGACCGAGACCGAGGAAGTGATTCAAAGGCGACTGGAAGTTGCCCGAGAAGAGATGATTTACATGCATCGGTACAAGCACCGGGTTGTAAACGAAACCATTGAAGGTTCCGTGCATGAGATTTGTCAGTTGTTGTGTGGGTACGATGTACGAATTCAAAACCCCTAAATGCCGTCTAGCTCTATCGTGGTGATACACGATGGGGCTTCTATCGGCACTAAAGTGTTTGGATTTCGTTCGAAAATTACTTGGCTGGAATAAGAGAGGTTCGCATGCTTGAAGAGCTTAAAGAAGAGGGAATTGTTAACAAGGTTGGTGGGCGTTTCAAGCTCTCGACATTGATTCAAAAGCGGCTTGTTCAACTTAACCGTGGTGGGCGACCTTTGGTTGACTTGAACTCAGACGACAAAATGGAAATCGTCATCCAAGAGATCCTTCAAGACAAAATCTACTTGACCACCAATGGCGAGTTGAAGATGAGCGGGGAATTGGCAGAACAGGGCGACTTGCTCGACCTCGATGCCGGTGATCTGTAGTCGTTATCTGCTACTGATCTCGAATTGTCCCCCTCTTAATTTGGCAGTCTCCAAACGAGCAGAAAGATGGCCGACCAAAGCAATTCCCAAAATAGGGGACTCGCGAAGAAGGTGCTAGTCGGCGTTTCGGGTGGTATAGCAGCCTACAAGGCTGCTATGCTCGTGAGCCGACTAGTACAAGATGGGCTTGATGTCTCTGTTGTTTTAACGCAAGGTGCTACGAAATTCGTAGGGCCAGCAACTTTCGCTGCGTTGACGGGAAAATCACCCGTTATCGATTCTTTCGATCCACGATTTCCTCTCGGCCCCCATATCGAGTTAGCACTGGGATGTGACTTGCTGATCATCGCTCCAGCAACTGCTCGCGTCTTGGCTGGGTGCTCGTTGGGCCTTGCGAACGATCTGCTTACGACGCTCTACCTAAACGTTGAGTGCCCTGTTGTCATGGCCCCTGCAATGAGTGGTCCGATGTGGGAAAAGCCTGCGGTAATCCGAAACGTCGAGCAACTGAAAAAAGACGGCATCGTCTTTGTCGGCCCTGAGAAGGGTTGGCTATCTTGTCGAAGAATTGGAACTGGGCGGATGGCAGAGCCACAGCAAATACTCGATACATGCAGACCTTTTTTGGAGTGATGCGACTTTGGCCCACATCGTGATCACTTCTGGACCTACGCGACAATACCTTGATCCGGTCCGCTATTTAACCAACGCCTCCAGTGGAAAGATGGGATCGTTCTTAGCTCAGGCCGCGTTGGATCTTGGGAATCGAGTCACGGTGATAACAGGCCCCGTTTCAATCGATTATCCGAAAGAGGCAAAGGTAGTTCACGTTACCACTACCCAAGAGATGCTTGAGGCGACACAACTGGAGTTTGCACAAGCCGATGGTTTGATCGGTGCGGCAGCGCCTTGCGACTATATGCCGAAGCAAGTCGAGGCGAACAAGCTTCAAAAAACTGGCAATGGCTTAACCCTTAATCTTCTCGAAACTCCCGATATCGTTGCAACAATCGCTTCAAACAAGTTACCAAATCAGTGGGTGGTAGCCTTCGCATTGGAAACCCAGGACGTACGCTTTAGGGCTATCGTAAAGTTGAGCCGAAAATCGTGCGACATGATCGTGTCGAATCGAGCCGAAGCGATGAACTCCGATGAGAACAACGTCGAAGTTATCTCGCGGGGGGGAACTGTTCTTGACCAGTTTCACGGACCTAAGTCTTTGGTGGCTCAGGGAATTCTGCGGTTGATCGAGAAGCATTTAATTGCACCGCAAGGTTAAACACGAACACTCGGAAACCATAACATGCTCGAATCGTTACGTCACGAATATCCCGGCATGCCACAAACTTCGCAACCATTGGATGTCCTTGTCGTTGCCCCCCATCCCGACGATGCGGAACTGGGAATGGGAGGAACCATCGCCGCGATGATCAATCA
This sequence comes from Pirellula sp., assembly GCA_040373655.1. GTDB lineage: Bacteria > Planctomycetota > Planctomycetia > Pirellulales > Pirellulaceae > JBKCUI01. Next base: position 14,964 of record JBEICB010000064.1, read on the forward strand.
AGGACATCGCGTTGGAATTCTCGACCTTACCAATGGCGAGCCAACCCCTTTTGGTTCTCCCGAAAAACGGGCGGCGGAAACGGCCAAAGCAAGCGAGATCCTTGGTGTGACTTGGCGATATAACCTTGGTCTGCCAAACCGATATCTCGAATCCACGTTGGAGAACCGAGCGAAACTCGCTGGAGTGTTTCGCTTGGCCCGCCCACGCTGGATTTTCGCACCCTACTGGCTTGATGCCCACCCAGATCATGTAGCCGCTACGGAACTGGTGGAAGCCGCCAGATTCTGGAGCAAACTCACAAAGTGTGATTTGGCGGGTGATCCCTACCATCCTCGAAGGATATTCTATTACTACTGCATTCATCTAAAACATATTCCACAGCCCGCTTGGATTCAGGACATCACAACTGTTTGGGACAAAAAAGCCGCTTCCATCGCGGCCTACCATAGCCAATTCATTCAAGGTAAGGAGGATATGAATCCGTCTTGGACCGAGATGCTCCGAGAAGAAGCCGCTACTTGGGGACGCGCCATCGGCGTACGTTATGGGGAACCGTTTGCTACAAAGGAACCACTCGGTCTAAAAGACTGGGATTCACTACTGTGATGAAGGACCTCATGGAGCCATCTTCCGCGGTGCCAAGCCGAAGGCATTTGCTTCGCAACTTCGGGATCTTGCTCGGGGCCACCTGCGCAAACTCATTGGTGGGCTGTGTGCGCCGCAGTAGTAGTGATGAAATCTCCGACGAATCGCAGGCTGGATATCAAGGCCGCAAGCCACTTCGTGTGGTTGCAACCACAGGGATGATTGGCGACATGCTTCGCGAATTGGGGAAAGAACACTTCGAGATCGTTCAGTTGATCCAAGCCGGGGTAGACCCACACCTGTACAAACCGATACGCGACGACATTGTTGCAATCGTTCAAGCGGATGTTGTCGTGCACAACGGCCTACATTTGGAGGGACGCATGGGTGAGGTGCTTGCCCATTCCAACGTCCACGTTGGAAACGAGGAAAAAAGTAGTCGCCTCAAAACTCGATTGCATCTTGCCATGGCGGATGGTTTAAAGGCGAATGAATTTTTAGGTGAACCCGGGACCAATGCATTCGATCCGCATCTTTGGATGGATGTCGAGTTGTGGAGTAGAACCGTACATCACTTGGCTGATTCGCTCGCCAGTCTTCGCCCAGAGTTAAAGTCGATCATTGACATGCATCACGAGGAACTAAGTAGAAGACTTCAAGAACTTGACCGCCGTGCAATTACTGCATTCAAGACGATACCTGTATCGCAAAGGGTCCTAATCTCTTCCCACGATGCTTTTCAGTATTTCGGGAGGCGTTATGGCTTGGAAGTTGAGGGTGTGCAAGGGATATCTACGGCTTCTGAGGCTGGCCTGCGTCGGATTCCTGAACTGATCGATAAAATCTTGACGCGAAGGATCCCAGCGGTTTTCAAAGAATCTAGCGTGGCAGGCAAATTAATCGATGCGTTGATCGCAGGAGCAAAAGCAAGAGGCCATGAACTAAAGCTCGGTGACGAGCTTTACTCGGATGCTCTCGGCCCTAACGGTTCTGGGGCAGATACCTATCTGGGCATGATGGAACATAATTTCCGATCGGTGGTCACCGCTTTGGGTGGAAACTGGGCGTAAACAGCCTTAAAACCTAGCAAAATCGAGTTTCCGCCGTTATCACCACCAACTTGGGGGGCTAATCCCTTAACAAGTTCCAAATAAACTATGTCGAATGCAGGACGATTGGGTTATAATCACAAATTATTGACACAGCGTCGGACGCGGCAAAGCTTTCGGCTAATCTCCAGACGACCAATCTGGAGTGGCAAAACCGTAGCTTTTGCAAATTGAAGCACGCGTCGTCGTAGCTTTCTTCATTATTTTTTTATGGAGCCAACCACATGGCAAGCGGAACAAAAGCAAAGAAAACAACGAAGAAGGCGGAAACGGATGTCGCCGCAGCAGAAGGGGCGGTTGTAGAAGCGAAGCCAAAGCGAACTCGCAAGCCTGCCGCAGAACCCCGCGTAAAGCTCTATTGGGGCGTATTCAACCAACATCTCAAGCGGGTGGCTGTGTTCGAATACACCGATGTGAAAAAGGCAGAAAAGCACGCCAAGGAATTAAGCAAAGACGGCAACGATCATTTTCTTCAGAAGATCAAAGAAGTCGTAGGCTAGATCCTTTACACCCACACGTCTGAATCCATTAAGAAACGCCATCGGACTTCCGGTGGCGTTTCTTGTTTTATGGCTTCCTGGCATAATATCCTTTCGGTTCGTCTCAAACAACCGCATGCAATCATGTACAGTCGTTGAAATCTTTAGCCATCTCGACGATGGGCATGCGTTGCAACGAACCGCAATTTCACCCACACAACGAAAGTGCCTCATGAAAGAGCTAACGTTCACCAAAATGCACGGAGCAGGCAATGACTACGTGTACATCGATGGCTTTACCCAGTCGCTTCCAAAGGACCTTGAGCGACTGGCTATCGATCTTTCACACCGCCGCTTTGGGATCGGTGGAGATGGTGTGATCCTCATTCTTCCTTCCGAGTCGGGTGACGCTCGGATGCGGATGTTCAATGCAGATGGTAGTGAATCCGAGATGTGCGGAAACGGGATTCGTTGCGTGGCGAAATTTGTACATGATTCCGGCATTGCAAAAAAGCCATCGCTGCGAATCGAAACAGGAGCAGGAGTATTATCATTGGATCTAAGCGTCAGCAACGGCAAGGTTGACAGTGTGACCGTAGACATGGGTGAACCTCGTTTGTTGGCAAAACAAATCCCAACCACTTTGGCATCGGATGATGCCAGCGTGGTTGACCATCGACTTGATTACAAGGGACACACTCTTTTTGCAACTTGTGTCTCTATGGGAAATCCACATTGCGTTATCTTCGTTCCCGAGGCAACAGATGAATTGGTGTTGGGAATTGGCCCATTGATCGAGAACGACGAACGATTCCCCAAGAGAACCAATGTTGAGTTCGTAGAAATCCTCGGCGTTGGAGAAGTCCGACAAAGGACTTGGGAGCGTGGATCCGGAGAAACTTGGGCCTGTGGTACCGGAGCAAGCGCGGTATGTGTTGCGGGTGTTCTAACAGGTAGAACGGGACGTACGATCCTGAATCATCTCACCGGCGGTGACTTGACGTTGCGTTGGGACGAAGCGACGAATCATGTCTTTATGACAGGCCCTGCTGTCGAAGTGTGCAAAGGAAAAGTCGCAGTTGCGATAGATTAGCCACTTTGCATCAGCGTAACCATGCGGCAGGAGCCTGGGATGCGAGATCGACTACGAGAAACCAAACGGCAGTTTTCGTACGGTGCGATGCGCGGTGCAGCGTATTTACTGGGCCGAGGATTACAAGGTTGGATGCGAACCCTCGATTCACGTCTCGCCGAATACGACTCGAGCGCAGACGCCTGTAGCATGAACTATACCGAACCCGTGATCTACGTGCATTGGCACGAGTATATTCTCTTGCCAGCTGCCATGCGGCGAGGCTCAAGTATCACGCTCCTCGTCAGCGAACACCGCGATGCGAACTGGCTTGGATGGATCGCAGAAGACTTCGGCTTCCACACCGTACGCGGCTCCTCGACAAAAGGTGGTATCAAAGCAATCTTGAAGTTTCGAAAAGAGCACCAAAATTCTAGTCTTGTAGTCACACCAGACGGACCTAAAGGTCCTCGCCGCGTACTGAGCACTGGCTGTATCCAACTCGCCTCTCTTTTGAGGATGCCAATCGTTCCCGTGGGAATGGGGTTTCACCGCCCCTACAGAGCGAACTCCTGGGATCGATTTGCCATCCCACGCCTTGGTTCTCGAGCAAGATTAGTCCTTGGCCCAAAAGTCCTCATCCCACGCGGACTCGACCATTCCGGGATCGAGTCCTTCCGCAATTGGATGGAACTGACCTTGCATCAATTGACCTCCGAAGCCGAACATTGGGCCGAGGATGGCTCTACGCGTCTCGGAGAGCGATCTCTCTTCCCAGCGCCTCCGGTATCCATTCCTTGACGCAGACCCACAAAATCATTTACCGAGATTTCGAATGCCAGAGCGCCTATGCTTGCACTGGAACCGGCCATGAAATCCAATAGTTAACACGTCGTAACCTGAAATTGTCCAAATCTAATTTCTAACGAGTCTTTTCCAACTTCCTGTCCATTGCTTCAAAGGTACCCGAAATGAAATATTTGCGGTTCGCTCTCGTGCTGTGTGCCTGTCTCTCAACCTCGAGCCTCTTTGCGCAAGCGTTCGAGTGGAAACTTCAAAAAGGGCAGAAATATGCGATCTCCACCAACCAATCCATGGTGACCAGGATGAATATTCCCGGCGCTGGAGCACAAGAAATGCCCATGAACCAGAGTTCCGAGATTGAATGGGAGGTCACGGACTCAGATGATAAAAGCTTCGTCGTCGAACAAACCATTAAGCGACTGAAAATGTCGATGAAGTCCGCCTTTGTGAACATCGAATACGACTCAGACGAAGAGCCAAGCAACGACCCGGTCACCAAACAAATCGCGTCTTCCCTTGAGATGCTCATCGGTCAACCGATCGCTTCGAAAATGACCCGGCAAGGCAAAGTGATCGAGGTGACACTCCCGAAAGAATTGACCGACAAACCAGCGACTCCAAATTCGCCTCTCTCCGGTGCCATGCTGAAACAGATGTTTGAACAAGCAACCATCGATTTTCCAGAAACACTAACTGTCGGTGGTACTTGGGAGCGTTCAGGTGACGTCGACATGAACGGAATGAAAATGAAATCGAAAATGGCCTTTCGATACGCTGGCCCCACGGAGGTAGACGGAAAGAAACTGGAAAAGTTCGTTGTACAAGCCAAAATAGAGCTCGCTGATGCTCCTCCCGGAATGCAAATGACAATAGAAGACAAAGGTAACGAAGGAGAAGTCCTCTTCAATCCACAAACAGGTTGCGTTGATTCCACGATCATGCGTCAGAAGATGACGATGAAAATCAAAGTGGCAGGACAAACGATCGATCAAGAACTTGAAGGTGAAACGACCACAACCATCAAGCCAATAACTAAGTAATAACCTGCGATAACTTGGATGAATGCTCGGTAGGAAACGCAATACCTACCGAGCACTTAACGACAGATTGTCATTGATCACTTCGGGGAGATCTTTTCTGAAGATGACTCGATAAGAACATATACCTTGAGATAGTCTTCGACGGCCTTTGCTAACTCTCCGGCAATCTTCTTTCGGTTTGTTCTGTCTCGATAGTCCGCACCGAACTCCAGCTGAATAGCATCAACACCTTCCGGACGATGACTGCCGTGCGTCTGAACGATGTAGCCCCCCGTAAATCCAGATTGTTCCTTGCCATCCGCTGGGTAGGGATAGACTTTCCACCCCAGTCCATGCAACATTCCAAAGAAACTCTCCTCCCCGGAATGAGATTGCTCTCCAAAACGCTCCCGAAGACGTGTCACAGTCTTTCCGTTACCTGTCCCTCGATAAACAGTGGACTTACTCGAACCTTGACCGTGGATATCCAGCAGCAGGCCTGAGCGAGAATTCTGTAGTATTTCCCTACAAAACGTTCCCAACGATCCGTGATACCGCTGATAGACAGGCGCTGCGTCGGAATCTTCGTAAGCGATCTCGGGTGGGCGATTCGGATCCAAGTATTTACGGTGCACCTTGCTCAGCACCAGGTACGGTCGCTTACCCATGCGTTGCTCAATTGCGTCCGCTAGCTCACTCGCAAGTTCTGTAGTACCTCCATCACGGCCCGTAAAGAATCCGGAGGGACCTGTTTTCATCCCCGTTCCCTCCCTGGGAGGAACTCCATCGATCTGTAGCGTTCCCCCATGAGGAGCCGAAAGGATCACCGGTAAGTCTCCTCGACGTACCTCCACTAACACTTCGATATCGGCACTAATACCCGCTGAACCAATTTTGCCATCAGGCCCATGAGGCTTGCCTTCCGCGTCACTGGAACTGCGATCCTTGATCTCTTGCCCAACGGTAACCTCTTGCCCAAAGCACTCTTGTAACTCGTACCTTAGAAGCATCCAACCAATGGCTAGGATCTGAAACGCAACAAGTGAAAGCTTCATGATTGAACCTATTGCTATCTGCTTATTCGTTAGTCCCTGCCTCACCACCACCTGAAACAGGTTTGAATAAAGGCGGGTACTTGATGGCGTTCTTTTTCGTCTTTAATGCCATCGCTTGGACAAGATCGATCTGAAGAACACTGGCAAGTCGCAGCAGATAAGACAAAACATCAGCTAACTCTTCGGCTACCGGAGAATCTGCAGATTGTTTTTCCAAGGGAACCGCTCCATCCAACCATTGAAACAACTCCATAATCTCAGCCGCCTCGATAGCAACGGACATGGCAAGATTCTTCGGAGTGTGGAACTTTTCCCATTCTCTCTCGTCAGCAAACTGATCGACCCACCTCTGTAACTCTGCGATGGTTGTATTCGCCGCGTGGGCGTTCGAGCCAGAATTCATCGCACTATTCAGCTCACTCGAACTCATGATGGTTGGACCGATGCTCCGTAAACCGAATCAGGCCAAGACAAATCATTATTTTCCGGTCTTCCTTCGATGTAATACCAGTTATGAATCGGTGCTAACACCTCTTTGACACCAGCGATCAACGATTCATCGATCGGTTCATTGAGCCAATCAAGCCACTGTGTTACTTCCTCTGGAATTGCACTCCCTATCAAACAGCTTGCGAAGGCTTGGTTACTGACAGAAAACTGCAAAGCAAGTTTCTCAATTCTGGTTCCGCGATCCTTACACCATTGTGATGCCTTGGCTGCAACTTCTCGAACTTCCTTGGGCGCTTTATGCCAAGGTGGTAATGGAAGATCGGTAAGCAATCGTGCAGAAAAAGGGGCCGCATTGATTACTCCAACGCCATGCTTTTGAGCAAGAGGTAGCCACTGTAACGCCATGTCATTCTGAAGCGTGTAATGGTTGTAGGTGATTACACAATCCAATAGGCCGGTCGGGATGACCCGATGGAAGTTTTTCATCGGATACCCGCTGATCCCAATCGCTCGAACCTTTCCTTTTTCGACTTGCTTCTTTAGTGCTGGTAACGTCTCATCGATGACCTGCTGTACATCTCCATACTCAATGTCGTGTACAAAAACCAAATCGATCATGTCCAAACGCATCCGCTCAAGCGACACGTCGATGCTTTCCGCCACTCGCTTTGCGGAAAAATCAAAGTGCTTAGGAGCATAGCGTCCAAGTTTGGTGCTTACGACCAGCGAGTCTCGTGGATATTTAGGCAACACCTGACCGAGCAATACTTCGCTCATACCACGACCGTAATACGCCGCAGTATCTATGAACCGAATACCAGCATCAATCGCGGTTCGTACGGACCGGAGCGATTGATCTAAATCGAACTGACCGAATTCCGCACCGATCGAGGACGCACCGAAACCAAGTTTTGTCAACTCGATCCCGGTTCGACCTAAGAGACGGGTTTCCATAAACTATCCTTCGCTTGGTTTATTCTGCAAGCTTCCGTAGCACCGTCGGCAAAATACCTCCGTTGCGGTAGTAATCGATCTCCACTGGAGTATCAATTCGTACCAACGCCTTGAATTTCGTCTTCGTGCCATCCGGCTTGGTGGCGACGACTTCAATTTCGCTACGTGGAGTCAACGAGTCATTCAAGCCAGGGAAATCAAACGTTTCTTCGCCTGTAAGGCCCAAGCTCGCAACGGTTTGTCCGCTAAGGAACTGCAAAGGCAACACTCCCATACCGACCAGATTACTGCGGTGGATCCGTTCGTAAGAAACCGCAATTACCGCTTTGACCCCTAATAACAAGGTGCCCTTGGCGGCCCAGTCTCGCGAAGATCCCGTACCGTACTCCGCTCCAGCTAGCACAACCAACGGGGTTTTGTTCGCTTGGTACTTCATCGACGCATCGTAGATGCTCATCGTTTCGCCGGTTGGAAGGTATTTCGTTACCCCACCTTCAACCCCGGGGACCATCGCGTTGCGAATTCGGATGTTCGCGAAAGTACCGCGCACCATCACACGGTCGTTTCCGCGTCGAGCCCCGTAACTGTTGAAGTCAGCAGGTTGCACACCGTTCTCCACTAGAAATTTTCCGGCAGGCCCTGACTTTGCAATCGAACCTGCAGGAGAGATGTGGTCCGTGGTGACAGAATCTCCCAAAACAGCAAGAGCTTTTGCTCCTACGATCGGCTCGATGGTCCCA
>JBEICB010000351.1:0-3556 GCA_040373655.1 Pirellula sp.
CCGATGGCTTGAGAAAGTTGAAAGTAGAGCGAGCCGATGGCTTGAGAAAGTTGAAAGTAGAGCGAGCCGATGGCTTGAGAAAGTTGAAAGTAGAGCGAGCCGATGGCTTGAGAAAGTTGAAAGTAGAGCGAGCCGATGGCTCGTGGGAGTTGTGGGCTATTTTATTTTTTTGTGGAGGGAAAATTAGGTGGGCGTTTTTCTACAAAGGCGCGGATACCCTCTTTTGCATCATCTAGTTGTAAGCAGCGCACGTAGGCTTCAGTGTCGGCCCGGTACGCAACCTTTGGCTGTGCACCTTCGTCTAAATGCACTAATCGCTTGGTCGCTTGCAAAGCATCAACTGGCATACGAAGAAGCCTTTCGGCGAGTTGCATCCCGCGACTGTTCAATTGCCCTCGAGGTACCAACTCATGAACTAGGCCCCATTCGAGCGCCTTTGCGGCGACGATCGGTTCCCCCAATAGACATAACTCCAAGGCTCGAGCTTTGCCCACCAATGCCGTAAGCTGGGCGATTCCATACCCAGGTGGCCAACCCAATTTGATTTCCGGCATTCCAAAACGTGCATCGTGTGATGCGATCCGAAAATCAGCCGAGTATGCTGCTACGCAACCGCCACCCATCGCATCGCCATGTACGAGGGCAATTACGATTTGAGGAAGTTGCTCCCAAGCGAGATACATTTCCGCTTGTCTTAGACTAAGCTCTCTGGCGAATTCAGTTGTGAAACCTGGCAGTTCTTTGACGTCGTCACCAGCACAAAACCCATCGCCGTTTCCGCGAAGTAAAACCACACGGATACGATCGGAGTGCCCCAGTAGCCAAGCGACCAGTTTCTCCAGTTCAGCGGTCATCTCTGCATTTACTGCGTTGAGAGAACGAGGACGGTTGAGGGTAACCGTTGCGATACTTCCGTTGGTTTCGACCAAGAGCGTTTGAAATATCGGCAAGTCTCCGGTGTTCGGTGCGGTACGCATGATAACTGCCTCCATTTTCGAGTTAGTGGATCCGCCCGAAGCATTCGCGTTGAGTTTATCAAGGTTTTCGATTAATCGATCCAATTTTACCAGTGCACGCGTATGGGTTCCGAACCCGATTTGTCGATCTCCGGCCCAAGCGGTGATATCGAAGTGAATTCGCTTACCATCGATTTCACGAACCCTTGCTTCTCCGCGTACAGACGCACCGATACCAGCACCGGATACGTGCTGGATATTTACGTCGGTACCGACCGACTCTTCGCCAGGCTCAAGATAGGGTCGGAGGGCTTCGCGGGCCGCTCGCTCCATGAGCATGATCATGTTTGGGGTTGAAAACACCGTGGCACGCGGATCACCACCCAAGGTAATCACCATTGTGGCATCCACTGTCCAAAAGAGTTCACCAATGCTACCGATTTGCAAGCCAGGCTTCATTCCACATCCTATGTCATGATCCTAAGTTCATCTAAAATACTTCGCATGTTCAAATGGTGAAACTGTTTTTCTTTGAGTGCGATGCACTGGATGGAGTTCACCACGGACGGAATGGAGTTAACCACGGGCAGGATGCCCATGGTACACAGGGTTGTAGCTACAGTTGCTGGACGCGGGCAACGGATAAATCTTAACCGCTGCCCATTTCGATTGATTGCGTTATCAACCAGCTTAGTGATCGCCGTGCTCGTGACCTTGGAATGCGGGATGCTTCTTGTCCCCCTTCGCCAGCACATAGGCGAGAAGATCAAGAATCTCTTCCTTGGTAAGTTTATTGAGCAGTCCTTGTGGCATGGTTGATACCGCCGATACCTTTTGTCCGACGATTTCGTCTTTTTCAAGAACGGTTGGTTCACCCTTCGCGAGTGGGTCAACCATAACTTTGACTACATCGTCATTTTCTTCGATCACCATACCAGTGATGATCGCATCAGAATCCATTTGGAAGATCCGCGCACGGTATTTGTCTTCGATATCGGCGGAAGGTTGCAAGATCGACTTCAGGATGTACTCAGCAGTCATTTTCTTGTCATCCAACTTGGTCAGTTCCGGACCAAACTCTTTTCCTTCGCCACCCATTTTGTGGCAACCGATGCAGCTTGCGGCTGCAAAAAGACTCTTACCGACTTCGTAGGAACGGCCATGCTTGAGAGCAGCCAATTCACCTGAGAGATCTTCGATTTTCCATTCGGTGTTTCTTCCGACTGAATTGAGGAGATCGTCGCGGACTTCCATGGGATTCGCCGCTAGATACGCAGTAGGGTCGCTGTTGTATTGTTCAAGGTTTGCAACAACAACAAGCACGCCGAACATGCGTCGCCAGTGACCTGGATAGGTGCACACGTACGGATACATACCGGGTTCCTTCGGCACATCAAATGCGATGGCTTGGGATTCCCCAGGACCGAGAAGTTTACTTGCAACTAGAACCTTATCGGACTTCGGTACAAAGTTCCTTTCGCGTGCATCTGCGTCCTGTGCGCTAGCTTCTGCTTTGAGTCCAACTTCCTCAAGTGCGCCGGGTTGAACGATCACGAAGTTGTGGGGCATGTTATCGGTATTTGCAAAACGGAACTCAACCGGTTTGCCAGCTTCCACCACGATGCGTTCTTTGTCGTAGATCATTCGTTCGATAACAGTTCCGACTGCGATCGTACGAACATCTAAGTTTTGCAGTCGTTCAGCAACTGCCTTGGAAAGGTCTGCTGGAAGTTTTGATGCGAGGGACTTGATCAGTTCAGTGGCCTCAACGGCAGGTGCGCTCGTGCGCATTTTCGCAGGGATACCGCTGAGGTATCCAACAAGGTTATCGACTAGGCTTGGTAGCTCCTTTGCTTCCCAACTTGTGTCGGGCAGACTACGCAACGCCGCGATGGCCGAAGTTCGATGTCGGTCGGCCTTTATAAGTTTAGTTAGATCCGCGAACTTTTCTTTGTCGAAACCTGGGATTGCGCGAACAGCGCGAATTGCCAGATCATGTAAGGTATCGCCTGCACCGCCGACACTGAGCGACTCTGGGGAGATGGGTTGCTTTTGAAGGTCTGGACCACTCCAGGAGACACTCAATCCATCACCGCCACCGTTATCAAAGTAGGTAACCATGAGTTTATGAGGCCCTGGCGTCAGGTCGACGCTTGCCGACTGTTCGGTCATCCCTTGGAGGCGATCGTTGTTGACGAGAAGCTTATCATCCAGGTAGATACGCGAGCCGTCGTCAGAAGCAACGAAGAACGTGTACTTGCCGGCTTTTGGAATCAGAACATTTCCAGTGAAACGCAGTGCGAAATCATCGGCTTGTTTTCGCTGAGGCACGTTCATCACAATTTGCGGAACAACGCCGCTTTCGTTGGGCTTGAGAGCGGCCAATGTTTCTGCAGCTACGTTATCCGGGGCTGGATGGAAGTAATCGACTTGGATTCCTGCTTGTTGCAAAGTTGCGGCAGAGGGTTCTACCCCGAGGGCACCTGGCAGTTCGAACATCAGAGTCCGCGTGGTGGGGAACAAACGCTCCTTCAAACCGGCGTTTGCCAAACTGGGGATCGAAGAGAGGAGATCGCGAAGACCTTCTTTGCTGGAAGAAG
>JBEICB010000132.1:0-12850 GCA_040373655.1 Pirellula sp.
CGCTGCAACGTCTCGAATGAGCACTTGCCCGGCTGTGCAGGAGAGACAACGGGTTGCATCGACTCGATTGGCCAGGACGGTGAGCTTGCCGATGAGTTCGAAGTTCGTACCGCAAGATTTGGTGGTCGTCCCGCTTGATCTTTGCCCGGATGCTTCCGAGGAAGGTTTTTTGATTTCAACGGCACTGGGTATGCGTCCTGAGTTAAAGGAGTCTCAGTCTTTAGTTGCCGCAGCGCGCGAGGCATATCAACGCGAGAAAACGGCACCCTTCGTACCAAGTGTTTTGCTGGGTTTTAGCACCACAAGTTTTGGTGGCGGTTTGGGAAACAACGCGGATCAATTTGCCGGACGCTACGATATCGACACGATGATGGTCTGGGAGATGCGAAATTTCGGAGCGGGAGAGGGTGCTGCACGGAGAGAACGCAATGCACAACTTCAGCAAGCAATGTTTACGAAACTTCGATTGATGGATCAGATAGCGCAGGAGGTTGCTGAAGCCAATATTCAAGTAGCAATGCGGCGTGAACAACTTATGTTTGCTCAATCTGCTATAGGGTCGGCTCGAGATTCATATCGTCGCAATTTAGAGCGTATTCGAGAGGGCGAAGGATTGCCGATAGAGGTGCTTCAAGCTATCCAAGCATTAGAGGCTGCTCAGCGGGCTTACCTTCAGTCGGTCTCGAACTACAATCGTGCTCAATTGCAACTTCAATGGGCTTTGGGATGGCCGATCGATTTACGCGAAGTGGGTTCTTAGCAAGCGTCTCAAGTAGTCATTGAGAGTATTTGTTCGTCCGGCAGTTTTTTGAGTGCAGTTTCTTCACTGTGACCTTTGCGTCTCGGTGTTTCCAAACGCTGCGGGTGTCAAACGGACCGTAGTCTTAAGGCTCATGGAATGTTGACGTAGATTTCTTCTCCGCGAACTTCGACTTCGAAATGGTCTGTCTTGATCTTTGGATTCTCCGTCCAAGATCCATCGGCGAGGGTGAATCGCCAAGCGTGCCAAGGGCAAGCAACACATCCTTCATGAATCCAACCGGCGGCCAGGGAGGCTCCTTGATGGGGGCAGAAATCGTCTAGTGCAAAGTATTTGCCTTCAGAGCGGAACACCGCGATCATTCGGTCTCCCACGGGAAAAGCTCTCCCTTCGTTATCTGGAATATCAGTTGTCTTTGCAACAAAAGTCCATTCAGACATGCTTCCACTCCTTGAGTAGCGTGTAGAGAGCAGTTTTGGCAAGTCGCTGATAGAACAGCTCTGGATGTCCGCTAATGGTCATTGTGTGCTCTTGTACTAATCCTGTTTTGTTCGCGATGACGATTTGGAGAGTTGTGGTTGGCAACCCATCGGAATCCGAAATGTTATGGCTTGGGGGGTAGACTCCTACAATCAATGCATAATCGGTTCCCGAGTCAGCAATCGATTGTTTAGCGCGTTGAACCATTTGTTCGATCGAAACGGGTTCGGTATCCGGTATCCAGGTTAGGTTCGATACGCCAGATCGGGTGGAGTTGGGTATGTGCTTGCGAATTCCTTCGGTGAGAAGTCGACCGATCCAACAGCCGGAGCCATATTCAGTGACGCTGAGAGTTGCGGGGAGAGTGGAGAGTCTTTCCAATACAACGTCTTGAAGGTCTTGTTCTCCACTACCAAAGATATACTCGGGAAATGCGTTTTTGATTTGTTCAACGGTTGGCTGTATCAGCTTATGGAATTCTGATTCATTTTGGCATTCCGCTGCGATACGAAGGGTAATTGTCGCTTTGGAGACAGTGATACCAACGCGCGGGATACGATCGCGTGCAATGAGATCGGGGATAACCTTTTCAACGTCACTTTCGCCCAACCCAAACAGTTTGATGGAATGGTAAAGCCATTTTGTGGTACCTATACCCATTTCGGAGGTAAGTCTTGGTACAACGGTCTCAGAGAGCATTTGAATCATCTCGGCTGGGACCCCGGGTAAGGCGAAGAGGCGTGATTGGTTGCCTTGGTAATCGACAGTCAGGTCAATACCCGGGGCCGTACCGTGCGGATTCGGAATAATTCGAGATGTCGTTGGGAAGAGGGCTTGGACGCGATTGCGTTCCGGCATGGGGCGACCGCGAGTGCGAAAGAGCTTTGTAATGTGCTCCATCGCTTCCTCTCGATGTTCAAGAGGCAATCCGAAAGCTTCGGCCATTGCTTCTCGCGTAAGATCGTCAGCGGTTGGTCCAAGACCTCCGCTGATGATCACAATCTGGGAACGAGATGCTGCGAGTCGAAAAGCGGCAATATTATCTGCAAGAACATCTCCTACAGTGCCATGATGGCGTATGGATACGCCCAGGTCCGCAAGCTGTTGACTCAGGTATTGGCTGTTTGTGTCCAATCGTTGGCCGCTGGTTAGTTCGTCGCCAACCGAGATGATTTCACCGATCACAGAGATTTCCTTTTGCGAAAAAAACGGGAGGCAGTCTGCCGGTTACCGAAACATAAGCTTCTCCCCTGTGAAGCATAGCGGATGAGCAAGGTTTAGAGGTCAAATTGGGTTAATTCGCACAAGTGTGCATCCGCGATTCCTTGTGGACAACTCCAAACCAAGAAGAACATCGATTCCTTTGTCCATCTCGCAACAGGGTGGCTTGCAAGAAATCCTGTTCCTTTTCCGATCGCCATCGCAGTTTGGGTCGATCGCAGGACCAGACGATTGGATTCTTCCCGTAGTGAAGTTGCATTCAAGTTTGCAGTTTGGTTTCGCGCGAGCAGCAATAACTCATCGACCAGTTGGATCCAGCGATTTGATAAATTATCCGCGTGGATTTCTAGGCTTTTTCTGTTGTTCGATTGGTGTTGAATCCAATCGATAGCGCGTGCTGCAAGTCCCAGGGCTAAAGCACTGGTCTGCAAGCCGCCAGCACCAGTTGTTTGAGATGCTGCCATAACGTTCTCTATGGGACCATGAAGAACGTATTCTTCGGAAACTTGGACATCGGTTAGGACGACTTCATCGGTGCAACTGTCACTCAGAGCCAGTAGTTCCATACCAGGTCCTCGCACTATCGCGGGGTTATTGGTTGGGATTAAAAACAGGTACTGTAGTTTTGGGTTCTGCGAGTCACAGGCACCGACGACAATTGCCTCGGATTGGGTCGTGGCAGTGACCCATGGAACGACTCCAGAGAGTTTCCAAGATCTTGGCGGATCCGATGCAACGGGTGGGTTCGAAGTTGGCATGTTTGGCGGCACTTCGGTAGCTAGGACAACTGGAATGGAAGCGTGTTGTCGACTGGTTGTTAGATGGCTGATTCCCACGGTGATCCAGTGTTCATGGGTTGCGTAGTGGCGCAACCAAGCTTCGGTATTTTTGTTTTTAGAGGTTTCGATTCGTCGGATGGCGGCGCTACGTTGGGTGAGGATAAATGCAATCGACAATGAACCGTAGGCAACCGCGGTAAAGAAGAGTAGGAGACGGTCGGAGGACGTACTACAGGATTTCTCGGTGGCAATTAGCGATTTGAGATCGGAGCTGGGGAAATCAAGAACGGAGTGTCCTCGGGGTTGATAGGAATCTATCCATGACATTAGGCACGCTGCTGTGGAGGTATCCAGCAGAGTATTCTGCCTGGATCCTTGAACGGGATCGGAAGTTAGTAACCCATCTAATAGAAGGTCAATAAGTCGCACGGTTCCGGGTAATTCTTTTGGGGTAGGGTTGCACTAAAAGTAATAATGGAGTGTAACCTTGGATTGTCGGCGTGGATAGCATTTCTGCGTGGGTCGGTAGGATTGTTGTAGCGAGCCTGTGAGATTGTTTCGAGAGTGTTCGTAGAGGGAAAAGAATCCATGTTCGGTGAAAATGGGGCACATCGTTTTGCAGAAAGCGAACGTAGGCTGGATGACTCGGCATCGGATTCTTCATGCTTTGGTGGTGTAGGGGCTGAAGCGATTTACGAGAAGTGTTTTGCGATCGCAAACAATCTTTGGTGGAGTTGGCAGCCGGATGTGGTTCGTTTGTTTCGGGACATCGATCCGGTGCGTTGGCGTGAGTTGGATCACAATCCGATTGCCTTGTTGCGGGAATACACGCCAGAAGCGTTGGCATTTCGCGCGAGTGAGTTTGTATTGCACAGTCGGATCAACCATGCCTACCGGCGATTGAAGGAGTATTTGGAAAACAACGCAACTTGGGCGAAGACCCATGCTGGGGTGCTTGGAAGCAAACCGGTTGCTTATTTTTCTGCAGAGTTCGGGATCCACGAATCTTTACCGATTTATTCTGGTGGTTTAGGAGTTTTGTCTGGGGATCATGTAAAGAGTTCGAGCGGGTTGGGGCTTCCGTTGGTTGCTATCGGATTGTTTTACAGCCAAGGGTATTTCAAGCAGCGTTTGAACGGAGAGGGGTATCAGACGGAAGAGTACATCGAATCGCGTGTTGAGAATTTACCTCTGGCGGTTGCAAAGGTCCCAGGGGGGGAACCTTGTGTCGTAAGATTGCACACAAGAACTGGAGAGATCGCTGCTCGAGTTTGGCGAGTGGCAGTTGGGCGGATTACTTTGTTATTGCTAGATAGCAACGTGGAAGGGAATCGTCCAGAAGATCGGGAGCTAACCAGTCGCTTGTATGGGGGGGATGAGCGGACGCGAATACGACAGGAGTTGCTTTTAGGGGTGGGTGGAGTGCGAGCTTTGCAGCAGCTTGGGATCTCTCCGGGTGCATACCACTTGAATGAGGGACATAGTGCGTTTGCGATTTTGGAAGCGATTCGTCTGCGGCGGGAGGAGGATGGATTGAGCTTTGAAGATGCACTGCGTGACGTCAGTAACGCGACTGTATTTACAACGCATACACCTGTTCCTGCTGGGCACGATCGATTTTCAAACGAATTAATCGAAGAGCATTTGGGGCCACTACGCGATGCATTACAGATCTCGAATCAGCACTTGATGAGTTTGGGGCGGGTTCATCCGGAGAATCACGGTGAGCCATTTTGCATGACGGTTTTAGGGCTCAAGGGGTCGCGCCGTGCGAACGCTGTGAGTCAATTGCATGGACATATCTCGAGGAGGATGTGGCGATCTCTATGGCCAAGTCGGGAGGAGCAGTCTGTACCGATTGGGCACATCACTAATGGAGTGCATGTTGAAAGTTGGGTTGCTGAGCAGATGCAGCAATTGATAGATCGGCATTTTCCAGTGAACTGGCGCACAAAGATGGGAGAGCCTGAAGTTTGGCAAGCGATTCACGAGGTTGATCCTGGAGAGTTATGGGAGACACACAACGCGCTAAAAGCACTTTTGCTGGAGTTTATTCGTCGGCGCGTGGTTCGTCAGATGGCTCACCGAAATGAACCCTCTGAGCACATTGAGATGGCAGGAAAGGTCTGCAATCCGTCTGTGCTAACGATTGGTTTTGGAAGAAGGTTTGCCACTTACAAACGGGCGAACCTGCTTTTTCGCGATTTGGATCGAGTGGCGGCGATTGTCAATAATCCGCAGCGGCCGGTGCAGTTTGTGTTTGCGGGCAAGGCTCATCCGAAAGATGACCCGGGCAAACGTTTCATCCAAGAGATCGCCAATTTGCGAGGAGATTCGCGGTTTGCGGGCAAGGTGCTCTATTTAGAAGACTATGACATCAACGTCTGTCGTCATATGGTACAAGGCGTAGACGTTTGGTTGAATAATCCCCGCAGACCATTGGAGGCTTCCGGGACCAGTGGCCAAAAGGTCATCCTTAATGGAGGATTGAATTTGAGTATCCTCGACGGATGGTGGGCAGAGGCGTTCGATGGGACGAACGGATTTGCGATTGGCAAGGGAACGAGCCACGTCGACGATCGCATCACTGATGACCGGGATGCTCAAGCTTTGTACGACGCGCTAGAGACGCAAGTGATTCCCTTGTACTACGACCGCGATCGGGATGGATTGCCGAGGGCTTGGATCCAGCGGATGTTCAACAGTATCAGTACGTTGGCTTGGCGGTTTAGCAGTCATCGCATGGTGATGGACTATGCGATGAGAGCGTATTTGCCGGCTAGCGGTGGCGTAAGTTGCGCGACGTAATTTCGACCGAACTTGGTCGAAACCGGGTCGCCAATGGGTATTACTTAGGCAGAAGAGCCAAGGCTGCCGAGGAAGGGCGAGCGATCACGTGTGCCGCGATGAGCTTGCCAAGCCCCCTCGATTTTTGGCTTTGCGGCTTCGACGGCTGCGTTCACGGCAGCGACGTCCCCTCGGATGACGATGGTCACGTAGCCACCGCCAAGCTTTTCTTTACCAACAACTTCGACAGAAGCCGCTTTGCAGGCCGTATCGATTGCTTCGAAGACGGCAGTGAATCCTTGAGTTTCAATAAAACCTAGAGCTTGACCATTCGCTTGGGACATAACCGATTCATCCGAAAGGGGAAACTTAACAACTGCTTGTTCTATTAATACGTTGTATTCCGGAGGGCTGATCATTGCGGAGAATGCATCGCGATCCGGACTATTGATCGTGTGACTTGCGACGTACTGCTCCATCCGTTTGGCTGTTTGTGTTCCAGCCTCGATTGCAGATTGCACATCGCTGGAACTACCGACGATCTTAATCACTGCACCGAGCATGTCGTTCCACTCGACTTGCAAGACTTGCACATTGGCAGATTTGCACATCGTATCGAGCGAGACCATGCCGGCGGTCCAGCCTTTGGTTTCGAGGATACCGAAGGATCGGACCCCGTTTTCGTTTCCGGCTCCCCATTGGGAGTTGTTGGTAAGCGAGGAAGCCATAGGTGGGCTGAATGATGGTCGGAGGAAGGGAAGGGGAGTTACGAGTACGGCGTTAGAGGAAAGCTAGTTCAAGTTCTTACGAAGTCAAAGACGCAAGGGATTTTTTTAGCTTTGATAGCCAAATTGGAATCGATTCGAGGGGTGGTTCTGCTGCTTCGTATTCCAGCGCAACCCAGCCGCTGTATTTGGCATCTGAAAGTATTTTCAGGATGCGGTCGAGATCAGCAGCTTCTTTTTTACCGTTTGGAAACATCTCAACTTTGATTTGAGCGTTGACTGCATAGGGAGCGATTTGAGCAAGTTCGTGGTATGGATCGTCGGTGGAGCGGAAGTTACCTGAATCTAGGTTGACACCAAAACTAGGCGCATTGACTTGTTTGACGATTTGCAGGAGTCCTTCGGCCTTTGCAGTTACTCCGCCGTGATTCTCTAGTCCAAGGTAGATTCCTTTGCTGTGTGCGTATTTCGAGACGGTTTCCAAGCACTCTACGCAACGGTCACGAGTGGCTTCCCAAGTGTCACCCTTTGGTTGGTTTCCTGCGAATACGCGAATAACGTTTGCACCGAGCAGGGCATAGCGATCGATCCACAACATCGCCGTATCGATATCTTTTTTGCGTTTGGCTTCGTCCGATTGGCAGAAGTCATTTGCGATTGCTCCTCCGGAGACGGTGATTCCTCGTCGATGGCAATGCTCTTTCAAGTCGATAATGTAGCTGTCCGATAATTCTGATGGAAAGTAATAACTGGTGATCTCCGCGCCATCGATGGCTTGTTCATGGCAGTAGTCAACGAACTTGAACAAGTCCCATCCATCTTTATTACCTTTCAGGTAATCACGTAGAGAGTAGGCTGCTAGGCTTAGCCGCATACGACTGGGTGCTAATCGGGCGAATGGTTCGATGCCAAAGGTTGATTGCAAGGAGCCGAATGTTGTTACTGCGAGAGAACCTATCGTTAGGCGACCGAGAAATCTCCGACGTGATCGTTGTGGTTCTAAAGCGTTGTGCATGGCGGCTTTCAGGGATGAGAGCAACTGTTCAATGAGGCTTATTCAATGAGGCTTATTTGACTTCTTCAGCAGTCATTTTGTAGATCGCGTAGTGTCCACCTTCTGGATACTGAAAGGACTCGGAGTCAATTTCCAGTTTCCCTTTTACAGATACGACGCGGGTAGAGAAGTTGGCTGTTTTACCCGCTTGCATTTCAACGATCACACAATCGTAGAGGGCTGCACCCGGGCCAAAGCAACACTCTTGGTTATCGCGTACAAGGACAAACTGTTTGATGCCGGATTGTTGGAACACGGAGGTTGGTAGGATAAATCCTCTTAGTTTGACGGTTTTCTTGTTTAGCTCTTCGATTTCTTTCGTAATCATTTCCTTTTTGAATTCGCCACCTTTTTCGATATCGAACTTCAGATCATCGAAAGTGATTTCACCCCGTTTGCGGGCCGCGTCACGCGCTTTGCGATCTTCCGCAAGTTGTTTTTCTGATTTTGGAGGCGTGGCATCTGTGGTGGGTTTTGAGCGATCAGGTGGAGCGAGTCGGTCTTGCGCGTACAGGTCTGCTGAGTCACATAGGATTAAGAGCAAAACGAGGAGTGAAAAAACCACTGTAGTTCGTTTCGAATCGAATCCGCATAAGCAAAAGCAATGGGAATCCATGGTTTTCTTGTGTCTCATAGGGCCAGTGGTAACTGTTGTGGGTGATTCGTGCGGATTGGGGGGACCGGTCGATGAGGCGATCTTAGTCAAGGCCACGTTTTAGATTCTATCCCAAAGAGGTGTGCAAGACATCACCGATGTGCGCCGAAATCTGCTGCGTCGACCTGACAGGATTCCAGCGAAAAGAGGAGAAACACTCAATGTTTTTCTTGCTCAGGCAGGGTTGTGACGGTTGCGAGGGCCTTGCGACTTTTCGGATTCGGAAAAATGTATCGATTTTTGAAGATGTTACTTCCATGGAAACATTTTCTAGCTAAACTTCGACGCATGCCCGGAAAATTGCGGGGCTCTCCGTCTAAGGAAATGCTTAGGCCCGGTTTGACCCTCCCGCACTTGAAAACCGTGGTTTGCATCGTGAGTTTAGGCTATTTTGAATGTCGAAATAAGCCGCCCTGTATTGTTCCGGCCGAGTGGCCAAAAGATTCGTTTTACTGTGAGGATACTGCTATGAAGTTTCGCCGAGGGCTTTTCCTTGGGTTGGCCACAATTCTTGGGGCCAGTGTAGGTTTCGCTGGTGATTGCGGATGTGGAAATGCTGCTTCGAGCACCCACGTTGCTGCTGGTTGTGGATCTGCAGTAGGTGGTGGTGTTGTTGGCGGCGGAATTGTTGGTGGAGATGCTGGAGCAGCAGGATGCGGCGCTCAGATCACTTATGTTGAGCGAACTGTTATGGTTCCAACCCAAGTGACCGAAAAGCGAACTGTTAACAAGACCGTATACAGCACCGAAGAGCGTGAGCGTCGCTACAATGTGACCAAGCGCGTCCCACGTACTGAGACCAAGACCGAGACCTACACGGTCCAAGTGCCAAAGACTGAAGTCAAGAAAGTTGACTACACCGTTCAAATTCCAACGACCAAGCAAGTGGAAGAATCCTACACGGTTCAAGTTCCACGCACGGTTACGGAAGAAGTTCCATACACAGTTAAGAAGACCGTTTACGATGATGTCACCAAGACCGTCACCGTTCAAGTTCCAAAGACTGTGACCGAAGAAGTTTCGTACACGGTTCAAGTTCCTTCGACCGTAACCGAAGAAGTTTCTTACACCGTTCAAGTTCCAAAGACTGTTACCGAAGAAGTTTCTTACACCGTTCAAGTTCCAAGCACAGTAACTGAAGAAGTTTCTTACACCGTTCAAGTTCCGACAACCGTTGACGAAGTACAAACCTACACCGTCAAGGTTCCTGTAACGACCCAAGAACAAGTTCCTTACACGGTACAAGTTCCAGTTTACACCGACGAACAAGTTCCTTACACGGTACAAGTTCCGGTTTACAACGACGAAGTCGTTAACTACACCGTCAAGGTTCCTTACACCGAACAACGCACTGGCACCCGTAACGTTTGCCGTCGTGTTCCTGTTACCACCATGCGTACGGTAACCAAGGACCTCGGATCGTATCAAACCATCACTGAAGAAGTTCCAGTGAGCGGTGGTTGCGGTTCGGCTGTTAGCTCCGGATGCGGTGGCGCTGCTGCTAGCAACGGTTGTGGCGGCGGATGTGGTGGGTGCGGTGGTGGATGTGGCGGTTGCGGCGGTGCTTCCGGCGCTGCTGCAGCAGATCCTTGCGGATCCGCTGCTCCTGCAACCCGTACTGTTTGCCGTAAGGTTTGGGTTCCTAACGTCGTAACGGAAGAAGTTCCATGCACGACCTATCAGAACCAGAACAGCGCCGAAGAGTACACCTACAACGTAACTCTCTATCGTGACGAAGTTCAGTCCAAGACGGTCAAGAAGGTCAGCTACACGACCGAAACCCGTTACCGAACCGTCAAGAAGTGCTCGATGAACACTGAAACCCGTACTCGTACGGTTAACAAGGTTACCTACAACGACGAACAACGTACTCGTACCGTCAAGAAGACCGTTATGAACACTGAGACGAAGACTCGTCCAGTTTCCAAGACGATCTACACGACTGAAACCCGTACGCGTCCTGTAACCAAGACCACCTACGAAACCGAAACCCGTACACGGCCTGTAACCAAGACCGTTTACAACACCGAAACCAAGACCCGTCCAGTTTCCAAGACGGTCATGACCACCGAAGAACGCCAAGTAACCAGCAAGGTTGCACGCGTAGTTGAAGAACAAGCAACTCGCTCGGTTTCCAAGGTTGTTTATGACACCGAAACCAAGACCCGTACGAAGAACGTCACCGAGATGGTTACCGAAACCCGCTCGAAGGATGTTTCCACCACGGTTATGGTTCCAGAAACCAAGGAACGTACTTACAACGTTACCGTTTACGACAACGTAACCGAAGAGAAGGTTGAAAAGTACACCGTTCAAGTTCCATCGACCGTCACCGAAGAAGTTGACGTAACGGTTTGCAAGATGGTTGCACAAACGGTTAGCGTTCCAGTATGGTCCAACGGCGTTGCTGTTGGTGCAGGTGCTGGCATTGGTGCAGGTGCTGGCATTGGTGCAGGTTCCGCTGTAGGTGCTGGATGCGGCGGTGCCGCAGCTGGTGCTGCTGCAGGTTCGGGATCCGGTTGTGGTGGTTGCGGTTCCGCAGCTCCTGCTGCCGCTGCTCCTTGCGGTTGCAAGTAATTTCAATTAAGAACTCCCGCAGAGAACGCTTCTTAGAGGCAAATGCGGAGAACTAACGATGCGAAACGGCCTGCGGATTTCCGCGGGCCGTTTTTCTTTGCGCCATTCACGATTCCACTGCCTACGTTACAATGGCCCAATTCAGAGCGACTCTCGTCGCTATCACCTACGATCAAAACCTCTGTTGCAACTCCAGGAAACATGGCTGCTCCTACTAAAGTTGTGGACCCGTTTGGCGCTCGAGACCATTTCAAGGCCCCCCAAGGGAATCTCGGCATCTATCGAATTGATCGCCTTGAAAAGGCTGGTATCGCCAATATAGCGACCCTCCCATTCTCTATCCGAGTGCTGCTAGAAGCTGTCTTGCGCAATTGCGACGGTTATCAGGTTACGCAAGATGACGTAGTCAATCTTGCAAAATGGAATGCAACGAAACCTGCGGAACTTGAAGTTCCATTCAAGCCCGCCCGCGTAGTTCTACAAGACTTCACTGGTGTACCCTGCGTTGTAGATCTTGCTGCAATGCGCGATGGTATGAAGGCACTCGGGGGAGATCCTCAAAAGATCAATCCGTTGATCCCAGTTGACCTCGTGATCGATCACTCAGTGCAAGTTGATTACTTCGGAACAGAGGATGCACTCTCAAAAAACGTTACCGTTGAGTTCGAACGGAACCGAGAGCGTTACGAGTTTTTACGTTGGGGGCAACAAGCCCTAGCGAACTTCCGTGTAGTTCCTCCTAACACCGGAATCGTACACCAAGTGAACCTGGAGTATCTCGCTAAGGTCGTGTTTCAAGGGAAGGACCACGCAGGGCCTGTTGCTTTCCCCGATACGCTTGTGGGTACCGATTCGCATACCACGATGATCAACGGATTGGGGGTTCTTGGCTGGGGTGTCGGTGGAATCGAAGCCGAAGCGAACATGCTTGGTCAGCCTCTATACATGTTGATGCCAGAAGTTGTCGGTATGAAGTTGACCGGGAGACTCGCACCTGGAGCGACAGCTACGGACTTGGTCCTTCGAGTGACAGAAATCCTTCGAAAAGAAGGTGTGGTGAACAAATTCGTCGAGTTCTTCGGCGAAGGCGTCTCCAAAATGTCGCTTGCAGACCGTGCAACCATTGCCAACATGGCCCCTGAATATGGTGCAACGATGGGCTTCTTCCCCGTCGACGGCGAAACGTTGAATTACTTGCGACGTACAGGTCGTACCAAAGATGAAATCGAATTGGTCGAGCGATATTGCAAAGAACAGGGTTTGTTCCGACTGGATAATGGCCCTGACTTGCAGTACACGAAAGTTCTCCATCTCGATCTATCATCAGTCGAACCAGCTGTGGCAGGTCCCAAGCGGCCACAAGACCGCGTACCACTTTCGAACGTACAGACGTCGTTTAAGAAGGCGCTTACTGCACCGATTGCGGAGCGAGGATTCGGTTTACCATCCGAAACGCTAAGTTCCACCGCGACTGTTAAGGACACAAAGGAAAGCACCATTGGCCACGGTGCCGTTGTCATTGCCGCGATTACATCGTGCACGAATACGAGCAACCCATCTGTCATGATCGGTGCGGGGCTACTAGCAAAGAAAGCCGTTGCACGAGGCCTAAAGGTACACCCATTTGTTAAGACCAGCCTTGCGCCAGGATCTCGCGTGGTTACGGATTATTTGACAAAAGCCGGCGTGCTAGATGACCTTGAGAAGTTAGGTTTCAATGTTGTCGGATACGGTTGTACGACTTGCATTGGAAACAGTGGTCCATTACCGGAACCTGTTGCCAACGCTGTCACGGAGGGAAATCTTGTTGGC
>JBEICB010000122.1:0-14012 GCA_040373655.1 Pirellula sp.
ACCATCGATGCGATGGAAGCCGGCAAAGCCGTCTACTGCGAAAAGCCTCTGACCCACACTATTCCTGAGGCCCAAGCCGTCGTTAAGAAACAAAAAGAAACCAAACGACCTGTCCAAGTCGGCGTGCAAGCGATGTCCGACGACAGTTACATCTCGGCAGGTAAAGCCATCGCTGATGGGATGATCGGCCGTGTCCTTCAAGCACAGATCGAATACGTCCGCCGCTATTCCAAAGGCGCTGGTCCGTGGCGCGAACCAGACCTTGTCGAAAAGCACAAGACAAAACCTGCCGATCTCGATTGGGATGCTTGGCTCGGTACAGCCAAGAAAATCGAATGGAACCCTAACCACTACTTCGAATGGCGCTGCTACTCGGCTTACTCCGGTGGTATCTGCACCGATTTGTTCATCCACCGCATCACGCGCATCATGAAGGCTTGCAATCTTCTCTACCCACGACGCGTCGTCGGTATGGGTGGAATTTGGCAATGGCCAGATGGACGTGATCTGCCAGACAACGTCGAGATGATCTGCGAATACCCTCGCGGTATGACCGTTTATGTCCTCGGCACCATGGGTAACCGAGTCCGCGTCGATCATTTGATCCGTGGCTACGACGGAACACTTTTCTTCAACAACGATGGCTGGGTCGCTAAAGATCCAGATGGCAAAGTACTCGGTCAACACAAAAAGACCGGTGGTGAAGACCAAAACCTCCACCATACAAACTTGCACAACCATATCCGAAACGGCGAACCTCTCAACTGCCCAATCGAATTGGGTCTCGCAGGCGTTGTTGCCGTCAATATGGCCAACGAAAGTTGGCGAACCAATCGCATGATGGGCTGGGACCGCAAGAACGAAAAGATGGTTCCCGCCGATATGATCAACGAAGGCCACGAACCCGAATCGGTAGCCTAACGATGTTTCCTCGGCGCATGTTTCTCGCCGATCTTGGACTCGGCTTCACTGGACTCGCTCTCGGTGCAATCTTGCACCGAGACCATCGCGGTCTCGCGGCCTCGCCAACAGACTCGTCCTGGAGACCTCCCGACGGAAACCCTCACTTCGCTCCAAAAGCAAAAAGCGTTATCTGGCTTTTCATGAACGGTGGTGTCAGCCACATGGAGAGCTTTGATCCCAAGCCCATGCTGACGAAGTACGCAGGCAAGACCATCGCGGAAACTCCATTTGCTGACGCCCAAGATCCAAAGAAACTTGCCATCGAACGCCTTGTGGTTCCCGACGGAAATGGAAACCAACGCAATACCCTCTATCCGCTCCAAGTCGGCTTTCGCAAACATGGACAAAGCGGAATCGAAGTTAGCGACTGGTTCCCCGCGATCGCAGGACAAGTCGATAAGCTAGCGATCGTTCGCTCCATGTGGACCACCGATAGTAATCACGGCGCTCAAACGCAGTTCCATTCGGGAAGACATCAAAACGATGGTGACTTCCCTACCCTCGGAGGCTGGATCCACTACGGACTCGGTACGCTCAACGAAAATCTCCCTCAGTTCATCTCGATGGGAACGCGAGAGTATTGGAACAAAAAAGATGGTCACTACCTCGGACCAGCTCACGATGCCGTCCCCCTCCGCGTCGACCCAAATGCTCCGCTCGACTTCGGTCGCCCCGAACTTCCCTTCTCAATCGATGCCCAAAGAGTCGGAGCTGATCTCGTTCGCGACTTAAATCGCCTACGCGGCGTCGAATACCCAAACGACCCGGCTCTCGCCGCAAGAATCGCTTCCTACGAACTCGCTTTTCGTATGCAGCAATCCATCCCCGAAGTCGTCGACTTCTCTAAAGAAACCGAAGAAACGAAAAAACTGTACGGGATCGATCAACCTCACAGCCGTGACTTCGGCATGCAACTGCTCGCCTCACGCCGATTGGTCGAACGCGGCGTTCGCTTCATCCAAATCCAACACGGTGGCGGTGGGGCCGGCGCTTGGGATGCCCACGGTGGCTTAAAAGCTAACCACGAAAACAACGCTCGCGCCGTAGATCAACCTATCGGCGGGCTACTCGAAGACCTCCACCGCCGTGGACTCCTCGACGAAACACTTGTCGTCTTCGCCACCGAATTCGGTCGCACACCAGGAACCCAAGGCTCAGATGGTCGCGATCACCATATCTTCGGCTTCTCCGTTTGGCTCGCAGGAGGTGGCATCCGCGGTGGTACCGTTCACGGCTCGACCGATGAAATCGGCTTCCATGCTAGCGAACATCGCCACTACGTTACCGACGTCCATGCTACCATCCTCCATCAACTCGGGCTCGACTCTCGTAAACTCGAAATCCCAGGACGAAAACGTCTCGAAATCGATCACGGCAAACCCATCTTTGAAATTATCAGCTAATCGCTAGCTTCCCACCTCCATCCCCTTCTTCCAAATTTCGGGGAACTAGCGTCGACACCAAACACTCTGAACCGTTAAGCTCCGGACCTAGTAGTATTTGGAGGGTTTTCCAAGGGATCGCGGTTTTATCATCGGGGGTGCGCCATGAAACGTCTCGTTCTACAAGATAAGTTTACTCGTAGCCTTAAGCGTCGTTTCCATCTCCTCTCGCTCTGCACAGTTGGTACCATATCGACGCTCACCCTGATGAACTGCGCCTCAAGCTTCTCCCAAGAACTTCCCGTTCCAGAGCCACCAGTGCCGGGACCGGTCGAAGACTTACCGCTACCCGAAGCCGTTCAACCAAAGGCACCCAACAAACCTGGAGAAGCCCCGCAGCCGGGACTGCAACTTGCACCTCCCGCCGGTAACGCGCCAGCAGCAAACCGGAATCGTGCCCCGATTGTTATTACTCCACGCAAAAATCCTGCTCCGACACAAAACCAATCTGTACCACCATCGACCGTAGATGAAGACCTATCCGTCGGTGCTGATGGTGGTGGTGGTGGTTACCTCGGCCTCATCGCTGAACCAATTCAAGGTGGTGGCTTCGGTCTCGCTGTGGTCGATGTCACCAACCAGTCACCTGCTTGGAAAGCCGGATTCCGAATTGGGGACCGCATCGTCGGTGTGGGCGGTCAAGCCGTAACAACACTCGATCAGTTCGCCACAGAACTAGAACGTTATGCACCAGGTACCCCCGTAAAGTTCCTTGTTCAACGCCGCGGCCGAAGCACCAATCTCGTCGCTGTACCCCAAGACCGAACCCTTGCCGGTAAACTCCATGGAATGGAGCCCGGCACCGCCCTGCCTCTCCAACCCCCAAAACAACCCTATCAACCCATCTCCCCCGAACTCGGTGCCGCTAACGGAGAAATCCCCCAAGTCGCAACCGACCGTGGAAATGTATTCCTCGGTGTCTCGGTAACCGACCTCTCCGAAACCTTCCGAAAACAATTCGGTATCCCCCTATACCGAGGCGCCGCGGTCTCCGATGTTGTTCGTGGCTCGACCGCCGAACTCGCAGGCTTGCAACCCGGTGACTGCATCTCCGAAATCGACGGGCGAATGATCCTTCGCGCCGAAGATGTTGTCGACTCCATTCGAGGTATCCCCTTGGGCGACTCAATCACCATCGCGTTCTACCGCGGTCGCCAAAAACAAATCGTCCAAGTCCCCTTGCTATCCGTCGGCATGATCAACGGAAACCCAAATGCCAATCAAGGTATCGGTATGAACGCCGACATGCTCACCCCAGAGTACGTCGCCTCACTCCACCAAGAAATCCAACGCTTGCAACAAGAAGTCGCCGACCTCCAAGCCAAACTCGCTGAGAAACAACCACAGTAACCCCAGCAATTCCCCGCTAACGCTAAGACATCCTGAGAAAACCAAGTGTCCAAGCGCCGCCAAGGGGGCTACCGTTGCGGTCTGACTTGTCGTTTTTAGACCAAATTGCAGTGTATTCCCAAGAATTCCTCTTGCCCCAAACCTTACGCTAAGGTTAACTGTAAACACCAGTTGACGCCCGCTCCCTGCGTTAATTCCTTTGTTCCTATGCACATGTGAACGATTCTCCAACGTACCCAGTGAGGCCATTTAAATAGGTCTCATTAGAACCCCTGTCGGAGTCGCTCCTCTTGATTTCAATGAGATCTCACCATGAGTCGATCTAAGCGCACCAATCGCCTGCGAATCGAAAAGCTTGAAAACCGCTCACTCCTCGCCAGCGACTGCTTCCACAACTTTCTGCTCCCAGAAGATACGGACGGAAGCGGTTCGGTCTCTCCACTCGATGCACTTTCCGTCATCAATCAAATCAATCAAGGTTCCACCGGCACTACTGCTGCATCGAACAAATTGGTTGATGTCAATGCAGACGACTCCCTCTCACCTCTCGATGCCCTCTCGGTTATCGACTACCTCAACGCCCAAACAACAAGCACCCAAACAACCCGCCGTTCAAGCCACATCGAGAATGAAAAGCGTATCGAAAAGATCGAACGTGATATCGAACGCAATGAACTGCCTGCAAACTTCACCATCGATCAAGCCCGTCAAACTCTTGAGACCCTCAAAGCAGGTGGACGCCCAGAACTTGGTGACCGTGTAATCAACGGAGTCCTGGAATGGGAACTTGAAGTCGAAGGCCCAGATGACAACGGCAACGACGGCCCAGAAGATGACGGCCCAGATGACAACGGCAACGATGGCCCAGAAGATGACGGTCCAGATGACAACGGCAACGACGGCCCAGAAGATGACGGTCCAGATGACAACGGCAACGACGGCCCAGAAGATGACGGCCCAGATGACAACGGCACTGGCAACGATGACAACACACCTCGCAACCTAGAGAAGAAATTCGATCAATACGTACGAACCTTCTCCAAACGTCTTGCAGCCTTCGGTGTGAATTCCACGATCATTACCACGATCACTGGTGAGATCCGTCAAGCCCATCAATCGGGCACGGACATGACCCTGGAACAAATCCGAACTCGCTTAAACGAACTCGGAACTAAGCCTAACGTGATCCTTCCATCAGGTTTCCTCGGCGAGAAAGTTGAAAAGCCAGAGAACCCAGAAGATCCCGAGAATCCTGAAAACCCCGAGAATCCTGAAAACCCTGAGGATCCTGAAAATCCAGAAGGCCCCGAAAAGCCTAACTGAGGCAGAGAAGCCTAATTGAGATCGTTTCCCCACTTCTCGCGAACTTAACATAAAAGGGTTCGTCGCTGGCAATCCCAACGACGAACCCTTTTTCGTTTTCTCGCTCAGACTTAGATCAAAACTTCTCTAAGGCAGTTCGAGTTTCACAGTCGTCGGTATCTGGTACTTGTCCTCATACGGACCTCCGAAGTTGCTGGTTAGCTTCGCATGCTTCTCATCTATCCTTTCATACTGAATAGAGTTCCGGTCAGCTGCCACCGGAATACCCGCTTCGCTAACCTCCGCCAAGTCCGTCGGTAATCGCTTGGTCTTGTCAACAAACTTCAAAATTGCCAACCGCGTCTGGATCGATTCACGCAGCCTCTCTTGATAGGTTCTCCAGTAGTCGACGCCTGTACTTCCCGCCATTCTCCCCACGCTTTCACTCAGGACTCCCGACAATAGACTTGGTAGAACATTTCCAGGCACCTGCACAAACATTCTTTCCAGTTCCATAATACGGCGCGATTGACTTGCTACTTGCTCATAAAGCTCATCCGAACCGCTCCCACTGAACCTCCCATCCCAATAGTCGCGTTCTTCTTGCGAAAGAAGATTCGCATCGAGGGCCAAATGAAGTCCTGCAATCAACTCTTGAGCGATTGATGCACGCCCCAAACCCAAGTAATCGAACTTGTGGTTTAAATGGTCCATCGCTCGCAATCGCTTGGCAACAAGCTCTTCGTTGCGATCGGCGATCGCTTGAACCAATCCGAGAAACAGCAAACCACGGCAGTTCTCATTGAAAAATCCAAAAATCGACTTTCGACCGTGATCGACCACCGGGAGGTACACCAAGATGTCATCCTCACAAAGTTGCTCGGCCCGGTTTATCAACGCTTCGTTTTCCAAGACAAACTTACTTACCAACTCAGGATACAGCTTCCAAGCAACTTGCGTGCTATTGACAACTTCTTGCGAAACTCCTTCGATCGCACCTCCCTCGTTAACCTGTCGCTCCGGATTCTGATATTCATAACCGACAGGATTACCCGTATCTGGTAACGTCATCAAGTTGCTGATCTGAGTCTTTAAATAGCTGTTTCGCAACTCTGCATTCAGTTCAATCCATGCTTGCGTATCCTTGTTAGAGGTCCGCTTTTGCATGAATTGTGTAATTGATTTTTCCTCTGCGAGCGGTCCAACAACAGGGTTGTCGACTTCCCGTTGATAGCTCGAGAGGATCCGCTGCGCTTCGAATTCACCTTGGAGAAATCTAGTCATCCAAACCCCGCTTAGGATCACCGCCAAAGCACTGATCGCAAGCAATAACCACATCCAAGAAGGTGTCGCGCGAGATCGCGACCTGTCTGGTGCGCCTTCTCCGGAAGCACTCGCCATTCTGTTCTTCGTTGCACTATTCATTTTCCACCTCCGAAACTTTCTTCGGTTGAACGTCTAACGTAGTACCTAATTCTCGAGCAACATCCTCCCAGTCACCTCGCCAAAGTCGACAAGGTACCCCTACATATTCCTGTCCAATCTGAGTCACCTCGCCATACACATCCGATGGATTCGCGTAACCGTAACTCCCAAGTCGATCCGAAATCGCTCGCCGAGCTTCCTGCCTTTGTTTGCGATCCTCAAGCTTCAGCAGCTCCCACACGTCTTGAGTAAAGACTCCCGAAGCACGATTCATCCGCAACATTCCCAAAAATGTCGCACTACCTCCACCTCCTAATTTTTCTGAAACACCGTACTCGCTTAACAAGTAACTGGCGTAACCACCAAATTCGTAGAGATAGCTGTAAAACTGATTGAATCTAACGCTTGAAGTCTTCGCAAGCCGCCCCTGTTCGATGTAGGCAGACGCTAAAGCAATCTTGCGAGCGCGATCCCGCATGTCACTCTCACCAAGCAACCGAACCACTTGCGAATAAACCAACTCGCCCATCCGCTCCCGATTTCCAGCGTGACGGCATTCGTTCAACAACGCAATTTCCAACTCCTCCGCTTGATCGCAAAGGAACAAGAAGTGGGTTCCACGTAGCTCCCGAACCAGCTTCGTGCAATTCGTGAGCATCGATTGATACTGTTTGCGTAACGTTTCAGAAGTGTCCTTGGAATCGCCTAACTCAGAAGTTTCTAACTCATTGCGGAAAGCGATCAGCTCAGAGATGAGCACTCCAATTCCGCCCTTACTTTGTAGATCCCACACATCGGAGGAGTCCCAACCGGATTGAATCATCTCCGCCCGGGATCTTCGGCGCAGATCCGCATTCAACGCGTAGCGGCTCGGCACATTCAGCGGTGTATCCGAAACCTCGTACAATTGACGATATCGCGATACATACTTATCCCCCTTCGGAGCGGCGGACTTCGCTAACTCTTCAACCTCTGCGTACGTCGAACGTGAGATGCTTGGCAAAGTTGCGAGCTTCTGTAGTCCTGGCAACAAGGGAATCAACATCCCTACAGCCGCAAATGCAACATGCTTGGCTTTGAACTTCCAATCAAACCGTCGCTCCATCCAATCTTGCATCAACCATGCGGTTGCAGCGAACATGAACACAAAGGGAATCGGCAACATCCACCAAGGTGCTTCCATCGGAATCGAAGCAAAGAGGCAATAGAACAACATAGCATTTGCACATACCGTCCCGATCACAATCGCAATCACCGGACTGTTGAGCCAATGCGAAGTCCATTGCCCCACCGAATAAACCGCTAATCCGGCAATCAGAAAGAGAGATGCATCGAGCGCTAATGCCCCCGAGGTTTGGATCTCCGATGGGAACTTGCCTCCTAAACGCGCCATGTATCGCAACAACGTCAAAGCCACAATCAAGAGGATCGGAATCCAATGCCGAGTCACCCATAGCAACCAAGGAGACACACCGCGGTCCGCGTAAAACCTTGCACGCTCACGTATGTTGTCCCCTTGATACGAAACAACTCCCAGCCAGCAAATCGCAACCATAACCGAATAGAGCAACACCGGTGCAATTTGTTGCTCAAATCGACTGATACTCCACGAGTAATCCCCTACGAGTCGCCTCGGGATCCCAGCCGAAAGCCCCGTGCAAATTGCCGCAACTCCAAAACAAGCGATCCACCACCATCGATTTTGCAGCAACGTTTGCCACATCATCCCAGCAACCGGTGATACAGTATCTCGATTCAATGCCGCGATCCCACGCTCCCGAATCGTTTCCGCATCGGCAACACGACCAGAAGCACTCGCCCCCCGAGCGGTGGGAAGCCACGCTCCCAACACGCCACCCGCGGATCCCCCCTGCGCATTGAGTTGCCGCTGACTTGTGCGCCATCCATCAATCGCAAAGTATACCGTTCCAAGCATCAACAACACGCGATACGTTCCCGACTCCATCATGTTGCGAGTATAAGTCGACCGATTGTCCACAAGGTCAGATAAAAAATAAGCCGCTACCCAGATCAAAAGAGCTGAAGGTACCAGCATGACCAAAGCCAACAACGACGATTGGAACCTCCAAGCATAAGCAAGCCCCCCAAATGCGAGGAATGCTGACACGAGCAGATAGTTACATAACAACGTCAGATCGCTCGCAGAGCCATCCACACGAGATGACATGTCGGCAAAAGGCCAAACACCATGGCAGAATCCCGCCACGAACCAAATTGAGAATGCACAGATCCAAACAAAGATCAACGCAAAAACCATCGCTAAGATCTTGTTCCATGCAATTGCACGAGGCGAAATCGGCAGCGTCTGCAACCAATACAGCGTACGATGCTCCTTCTCATTGCCAACGAGCAAGACCCCGATACCCGTCGCAAAAAAGATAGGTATCGCCACGAACATCATCCAACTACCACGCTCCCAATTCGATGCAGTAAGCTTGCCTCCGAATGCTTCGAACATCAGCACGAGCACCGTCAACAAAATGCCACCCGCCAAGACCATCGTTATCAATGGCAAAGACTGCTTGAGCTCCTTCCACAAAAGCGAAGGCGTCCAATACTTATTCGTTGAAGACATGACAGATGTATTATCGTTCAACGAAGAACCTAGCGACCTCCCCACTCGCGATGCTTGTTGAGTACTCATGATGGGCTAACCTCCATGTTCTTCGACGATCGGCCACTCCCGTCAACAGATTGACGCTTGTAGAGACTGTCTCCACGCGTGCAAGCGACAAATAGTTCCTCGAGCGAAGCAGGACGGCAATCCGCGCTGAGCACCCCAGAAGCCTTTCGCCAAAAATCAGCTGCTGCATGCCCATCATCACGAACCACCAACTGCTTTTGGCGACCTTCGGTAATCTCCGCAAGTATCCGCGAAGGCTCAGGGGGATCCGCTAACGCAATCAACGGATCGCTCAACGAAACCGTTACCATAGAAATCGAGTCCTTGAGCTCTGCCAAGGG
Source organism: Pirellula sp. (assembly GCA_040373655.1). Lineage (GTDB taxonomy): Bacteria > Planctomycetota > Planctomycetia > Pirellulales > Pirellulaceae > JBKCUI01. The sequence continues at coordinate 9,468 of JBEICB010000122.1, forward strand.
ACCCACCAACTGCAACCTGCCTTTGTGCATGATCGCAATGTCATCCGCCACGCGCTCGATTTCAGAAATCTGGTGGCTCGACAAAAATACCGTACGGCCCGTAGCCGCTACCGTGATCATGCTCTCCAAGAACTCACGCCGCACGATCGGATCCAAACCCGAAGTCGGTTCATCGAGAATCAACAACTCCGGATCGTGTGCCAAAGCCAACGACAGCGCAACCTTCGATCGTTGACCCTTACTCAATTGCTTGATCTTGCGCCCCACCGGCAAGTCATACCGATCGATCATCTCGCGGTACCGCTCTGTGTATCCTGCAGGATAGAACGATGCAGTGAACCAACCAATCTCACCGATCGTCATCCAATCGTACAACGCCGGTGCATCGGATACATATCCAACTCGCTTGCGCAGCTCCAACGCCTGATCCCGATGCGTCGGATCAAACCCCAATACACGACAACTCCCAGCCGTCGGCGCTTGAAACCCCGTCAAGATCCGAATCATCGTGGTCTTACCAGCACCATTCTCACCGAGCAATGCCATCACCGTGCCGGCCGGAACTCGTAAGTCCACACCGTCCAAGGCATCACATCCCCGAAAATGCATTTTCAATCCATCAATTTGGATGACGTCGTTCATCGCGAACCTCCCAATAGAAAAGATGGGCAAGGGTAGATTTTTGAAAGTGAATAGTGGCTCGAAACCGCCAAGGCGCGTACCGAGCTAGAGTTGAACCCGTGCATCACACCGGTTCAGTTGTCGTCATCGCCGAAGCAACCGTAGCAACGTTGCCGTCTAGCTGATCAAGCTGCTCAAGCATCAATCGACGCACCTCATTCTTGCTCAGCCCCCCATGGAGAGCCTCACTGATGGTTGAACGCAAGCGTTCCTCCAAAAGGGCACGGCGAGCCTGCTGACAGACTTCGACCGCATCAGAACAGATCGCAAGCCCACGTCCGCGAAGCGATTCCGCAATCCCCTCGGACTGCAACAACTGAAACGCCTTGCCAACCGTGTTGGGATTAATCGCCAATTGCACGCTCAAAGCTCGAACGCTCGGCAACAACTGGCCAGGAACCAACACCCCATCGGCAACCGCAAACTTCACCTGCCGAACTATCTGCTCGTAGATCGCGATCCCATTGTTCGGATCAATCGAGAAAAACATAAACTTAGCCCTCCAAAGTAATTGGACTGGTGTGCTAGTTAAGTATTACACTAGTTCGGCTCGCGTCAATATGAGAGTCCATGAAAAATCGGATTTTCAGCCGCACGCATTTCCCCCCCCTTGAGCCTGCTTCGCACAAGCCCGGGACGCCTTCATCCGCCACCAACACTGCATCCAAAAAATGCACGCTATACTGCCAACAAAACCACCCTCCCCCTTTCACTTCCCCAACCTCACCCATGCCATCCCCCGCCGCTCCCCTGACGCTCCTTGCAGTCTGCTCTTTGCTGTCTGTCGCACTTGCAAATGACCCCACCAGCAACGCTCCACAAAAACCCAACATCGTGGTGATCTTCTGCGACGACCTCGGCTGGGGAGATCTCGGTTGCTTCGGCAACCCAATCATTCGTACCCCAAACCTCGATCGCATGGCAGCCGAAGGGCAACGCTGGACGCAGTTCTACGTCGCAGCACCCGTCTGTACCCCTAGCCGCGCCGCCCTAATGACCGGTCGCTACCCAATTCGAAATGGAATGACCAGCCCAAAACGAGGCGTACTCTTCCCCAACTCCGGTGGTGGCTTACCCCTCGAAGAAATCACCCTCGCAGAAATGCTCAAATCCCAAAACTACGCGACAGGCATCGTCGGCAAATGGCACCTGGGACACCTACCGCAATACCTCCCTCATGCCCAAGGCTTCGATGAATACTTCGGTATTCCCTACTCCAACGACATGGACAAGATCGCAGGACCGGGCTACCGCGCTGCAATCGTCAAAGATGAAAACTACTACCCTGATAGTACTCATTACAACGTTCCGTTGCTGCGCGGCACAGAAGTCATCGAACGCCCAGTAGACCAAAACACCATCACGCAACGGTACACCGACGAAGCCGTCGCCTTCATCGAAAAACATCGTTCAGAACCCTTCTTCCTTTACGTGCCGCACTCCATGCCGCATATCCCGCTTTTCGTTTCCCCAACGCGCCGAGGCCAATCGCCTGCGGGACTCTACGGCGAGGTCATCGAAGAGATCGACCACAGCGTCGGACGGATCCTCGATGCGCTACGCAACCTAAAACTCGATCAAAAGACCTTGGTAGTCTTCTCCTCCGATAACGGCCCTTGGCTCTCGTTCGATACCCACGGTGGATCCGCAGGCCCACTGCGTGGCGGTAAAGGTACAACCTTCGAAGGAGGCCAAAGAGTACCGACCATTTTCTGGTGGCCAGGAACCATTGCACCCGCTGTCCGAACCGAACTTGGTTCCACACTCGACTTCATGGCAACCTTCGCTAACCTCAGCGGTGCAACGCTCCCAACAGACCGCAAACTCGATAGCTACGATCTTTCCAAGTCGCTTCTGCAAAACGAACTGAGCCCTCGCAAGGAAATGTTCTATTGGAATGATGCAGAATTGTACGCAGTTCGTGTCGGTCCCTGGAAACTCCACGTCAAAATGCGCGAACCAGTCAACTACGGAAAAGAAGTCATTCCAGCTTCTCCCGAGCTATACCACTTGGAAAAAGACGTGTCGGAACGATTCAACGTTGCAGCCAAAAATCCGCAAATCGTATCGCAACTTCTCGAACGAATCGCTGCTCACCAAGCGGACATTGAACCACACCAAGACATGCTCGCCATCCCGCTGGCTACTAAGCAAGAGTAAAGCCAACAACAAAACAAGCCCACCGATTCCGGTAGGCTTGTTCAATATTTATCTGTTGTTTAGTGGGGTTGTTCCGTCGAAACTACCAAGTGAACTCACCACCGATAGTGAACCCTTGGTACACAACGTCCGAACTGTTGTTGATCGTAGGAATCCGAGCGAAACCTGGCAAGAACAACGATGGTGGTGCACTGTTATAGTTATCCGATGCCAAAGCCACATTGTCGATCCACAGAACTTGGTACGACGTGCGAACCGCGAAGGAGTGGTTCAAACGATACACCAACTGTGGCGAAAGTTGAGTGATGTAAGCAGTTCGATTATCGAGCACCGACTCGCGAATCTCAGGAATACCAAATGCTGGGAGGGAGTTAGCATAGATCGATGTCTCTTGGTGAGAACGATTGTTGTAAATACCCGTTTTGAGCTCAATCCCCATCTTGATCCCAGGCAAGAAGTTGTACCACAGATCACCACCGACTTGCCACCCGACCAAAGCATTGCGAGTCGCAACGTTGTAGTCGAAGAACCGCAACCCATTGTTCGCCGCACCGTTGTTGTTCTCGCCGGTAGCAGTGAACCGAGATCCTTCATCCAAATCCAAGTATCGCACACCTGTCAAGAAACTTCCTTGGAAGTATCCAGCAGGCTCCGACCAACGTCGGCGAATACTGATCTCGCCATTATGAAGCTCACTGCGGTAATCAAGTGTGTGGACAAAAGATCGATCCGAATCATCGAAACCTCCCGGTGGAACAGTTCCAAAGTTGCTGATGAAGCTATACAGGTTTGCATTTGCACTGCGAGCCTCGGCATAGGCATCAGAAGGATCTAAAATCCCAAAGTATCCGAATTCCAGATTGGACCCAGGACCGACTTGAACGTTGATCTGTGCAGCTAAGCCTGCTTGCATTTCATCCGGGGCGACGCTGTCAGTGGTCAACACATAGTTACCAGAATTCGCACCGAGCGACGATACAGCAAATCCACTACCGCCGGAAGTCCTCTGCAAGCCAATCCCTTCGAGAGATGCGTCGAACCATCTCTGGCTCGCAATCCCACCTTCCCCGTAAGGAATAAACAAAGCAGGTAAACCAGCGAGAAGTCCACGGCAGTTGCCAAATAGACCGAAAGGGTTCCTTCCCCAACGGTCCAAGTGAGATCCACCGCAGCCAGGGCATGGACCACCGCATTCAGGGCATGGGGGTGGTGGCATCCCGGGTCCCATCATCCCAGGATCCATCATGCCCGGTCCCATCATTCCGGGGCCCATCATTCCGGGTCCCATCATCGCCGGATCCATCATACCGGGGCCCATTGGACCACCCATCATGGGAGCTCCCATCATAGGATCACCCATCGCAGGTGCGGGGCCTACCATCGAAACCCCTTCCATCGCCGGGTTCATAGAAGCCGGCAAAGGGCCAGCTTGGAATCCCCCAGGTGCAAAACCTTCCACGGGGATAGCCCCAGAAGGCACAGCGGTCACAGGTGCATCTTGCACCACGTAACTGACCGGCATCGCAACTTGGGCACCGGACGCAGTAGGTTTATTCGACCCCCAGCTCCCAGGCTTTTGCGCCATTCCCTGTCCGCTCGACCCAGCCAGGGCCATGCTCGCCATCAAAGTAAGTTTCCAGCCTTTGAAGAGCCTCATCGATTTCACTCCAGTGCGATTGCAACCGGTTCCTCCGTCTCCATCCC
>JBEICB010000272.1:0-5701 GCA_040373655.1 Pirellula sp.
GCTGCCAAGCGGTGGACGTTGCCAGGAAGATCTCCACCGTCTGGCGAACGGTGGCTACGATTTGCGGTGGCTACGATTTACGGTGGCTACGAGTTGCGGTGATTACGATTTACGGTTGTTACGGGTATGCGGTGAGCGCTCGTGGTAGCCATCCGCTGCCAAGCGGTGGACGTTGCCAGGAAGATCTCCACCGTCTGGCGAACGGTGGCTACGATTTGCGGTGGTTACGATTTGCGGTGGTTACGGGTTTGCGGTGGTTACGATTTGCGGTGGTTACGGGTTTGCGGTGGCCAGGAAGATTTTCACCTTCACCGCTATTTGGCAATCAAGGATTAGCGATTAGGTTGTGTATTCGGAATTGAATCTTACGTATTCCGAATTCAGGTCGGTGGTCCAGTGGGTGGCCGTACCAGGGCCTAGACCAACTTGCAGTTCGATGAGTGTTAGCTTTTGAGAGCGAATTGATTGGCTTACTGTTTTCGCGTCGAAGGGGAGTGGTTCCCCGGCATCGAAGAGTGGCAGAGCATTGATTTTCAGGGCTGTGCGTTTTGGTTGAATGGGCACACCTGCGTACCCGGCTGCGGAGACGATACGTCCCCAATTCGGGTCACCGCCAGTGATCGCGGTTTTAACAAGGTTGCTCAGGGCGATTGAGCGAGCGATTGCGTCTGCATCGGCATCGGTATTTGCTCCACGAATTTGGATTTCAATTAAGTGGGTAGCACCTTCGCCATCATCTGGAATTTTCTTGGCCAGTTCGATGCACAGTTCTGTCAGTTCCGCTTCGAAGATCGCTGCATCGGCATCGCTCAATGCGGGGCGATCTTCGGTTGGAGTAGAGGCAAGGAGGACCAGAGAGTCATTGGTGCTCATGTGTCCTTCGACGCTGATGCAATTGAAGGATCGATTTGCGGCGGCTTGAAGCATCCGTTGAGCTTGGAAGCAATCGAGCGGAGCATCGGTGACCACAATAGCGAGCATGGTCGCCATTTTCGGACCGATCATTCCTGCACCTTTGCACATGCCGACCAGAGCGTGGTTTCCTTGGGAGGACCAAGCGGTTCGGTCAGCGATTTTGCGGAAGGCATCGGTCGTCATGATGCCGTCAACAGCGTTGAGAAAGTGGGTTTCGGAGCTACCGAGCTCTGTTGCTGCTTGGGTGATTCCGGTTCGGATCTTGTCCATTGGCAAATGGCGTCCGATGATCCCGGTGCTCATGACGAGGAAATCTTGTTCGGAGGATTGGCCTTGGAGTTTCACTGACTTGGCAGCGAGGGCGGTCATTTCAGCCGCATCTTTATCGCCTTGGGTACCGGTGCAAGCATTTGCGTTGCCGCTGTTGATGACAATCCCTCGCAATCGATTGCTTGGTGTTCGAGAGCGGGAGAGAACGACGGGAGCGGCTACGATTTGATTAGTGGTGTAGACACCTGCCGCTGTGCATGGAGTATCGGAAACGATCAGGGCCACATCCTTGACACCTGCGCGGCTTTTGATTCCAGCGGACACTCCAGCAAAACGAAAACCCTTTGGCAGATGCATGATGAGCCTTTCTCGCAATCACGAGGATTAGTTATTGAAGCCTTCGACCAGATCGGCGATGTAGAAACTGCCGTATGTATGGACTCGATCAAGCTGATGGAGTTGGTTGGCTAGGTCTTGTTTGTAGGTAAGAAGTTCTGGCAGGAGGCACGATTTGCCGCCGCACTTGACGGTCACATTGTTCAGGAATTCGGTTCTCAAGCCACCGGATCTCCAAAGAATACGTGTCTTTGGAGCGGCGCGGTTGAGGATCGCTTGCCATTCGGATTCGAGGAGAGGGAAGTAGTGATCGCTGAGCCAATCTTGGTGGTCGAGCAAGACGAATCTGGAGATTTGGCCGGTATGTTTTCGCAGGAAGCCTTCGACGGAGTCGGTTTGGATGGTCAAGCGATCGAGCAGGCCGTTGCGAAGTTTTTCGAAGTTCGCTTCTTTGAGGTATTCTGGGCAGCAGTTGGGGGTATAGGAACCGGTGATGTAGACGCGCCAGAAGTAATTGTCTTGGACTGGGAGTTTTGAGAAGACCGCATCGATGGAGTCTTCTACGAACTTGACGATTCCGCCAGGGTATTGTTCATCGATTTGTTTGCGTTGAGCTTTTGGGACTCCGAGGAGGCTCAGGGTAGTGTCGCGGTTCATGGCGAACTGCAAAGTTTTTGACCAGATCTTTTCTTTGACCTTGGGGTAGAGTTCCCGCTGGATTTCCAGGGTAGGAGCATCGAGAAGTTCGACGATTTCACTGCGGCAGCGGGCTACTTTATTGACGTAGCTACTGATCATGTGGGCGAACGCACCGGAGGTTCCACGGAAGTAGAACGACTTGCGAGGGTGGTCGAAGAACTTGATCCAGCGATCCCAGTATTTGCGGCTTAGCGAAGAGATGGAAGTTCGCAGTTTTGCGGCGTAGATAGACTCTGCTCCAGGGAGGTATCCGTGTCCGAACATTTGGAAGAACTGATCGTAGTCGAGGTTGCGAATTGCGGAGGCTTTTAGTTCGAGCAACGCATTTTGTCGGGGGTTCATATCTACTGCATAGACATGTCCGACGCCCGCGAGTAGGTAATCGAGGGCATTGCAACCTGCGGAAGTGATTACCAGCAAGCGATCTTGAGCGGTGAGCTCGAGAGCTTGTCTATCTAATCGAGGATCTTCCCAGCAAGTGTTGTAGACGAGGTTATTTCCATGGACGAATTGAAATACGCGTCCAGAGACCCATTCACTAATCTGCATCGGCTTGAGCAATCTATGGTTGTCGGCGGTTTACGTTGTTGTTTTGCTGATTCGCGTTGTTTTGGTTTGCGTTTGCGTTTGGATTCGCATTGGCATTTGGGTTCGCGTTCGCATTTGGATTGGCGTTATTTGGATTTGCGTTCGCGTTATTTGGATTGTTCGGTGGGGCTTGGTTGGCCTTTTGGTTTGGGTCGACCGCGGGAGCTTTACGTTGTCCGGGGCCGATCATTGGTCGGATTACGTCACCGCCGACGGGCATGAGGGCGTTCATTTGTTGCACGCCGGAGCTTTCCATGGACCGGTTCCAGGGGATCGCGAAGGCGACGAAGGTGCCGAGTTTAGCGTCAACGACGTAGATCAGGGAGTTCGAGGCTCGAACGTTGCCACCGGAGGGGGCGGAGTGTGTTGCACCGCTGACGAGGAGGTATTCTGGATTTTTGCCGGAAGGGCCGAGGTACTGAACGACATTGGTAGCGAACAGGCCACCAAAGCCGCCCATGCGGGGATAGTAAACCCAGCCTTTGAGGTCACCGGTTTGAAAATCAAGCGTAAAGAATCCTTCGGCCTCTTCGCTGGCACTTGCGGTGCAAACAGCGAGGTTGCTACCGCCGTGGGTGGCGGTTGCACGCAGCCATTCGGCTTTGAAGTCCGGGTGAATACGGTCGCTGGGGATTTGGTTCGATCCAGCGGTGTTCAATTGGGTGAGTGAGAGTTCTTTGGTTGGGTTCGCGCTCCAGCGTCCAGCCAAAAACGTGCCTCCCAGGAGAGTTAACGCTCCTGCACCGGCGAGAACTCCGGTTCGGAAAGCTTTTCGCAACTCGGGGGATCGAAACGGGCTCCGAGTTGCACCGGTGCGTTCGCGTGAATTCGTTTCAGGACGAGATTCAGATTGGTTAACGGAACCGTCCAACGAAGAATTGTGCTTAAGAGGATCCACGACAAGACTCCTTGACATTGAAAAGCCGACCGGCTGGGACTGTTGTAAGTGTATCGAATTTTCCCAACGCATTAAACGGACTGCACGGAAATTCGGCGACAAAAACCTCCGAACAATGCTAAGAAATCCAGGGTTCGGTCCTTTGGACTGTTAAGTCGGCTGTTGGCAGTCTTGGGACCTACAGAGAGGTTAAATACTCAGCGTTTTCCAAAAGGGGATCTTCGTAATACAGTCGTATGGTGCCATCCTGTTTGAGAGCATCGACTTTTTGGAGTTCTCTGGCATAGATTTCGTCCGCGATTGCATCGAGGCGTTTCGCCCGTTGGAACCATCCCATTACGAGCATGGCTATCAAAAGGACCGGTAAAATGGAGATTCCAAAGGCGGTGATCATCATGGTTGGGCTTGGACTGGGGAATTCACCTAGATCTTTAGTGCCATCGCTCCAAGCGTGAAGGGAGGCGAGGAAGTACTGGCGATAGACGGCGATAATGGGGCCGGCCATCAACCCCCAAAAGACGAGGGAAGCGAGCAGTCCCAAGCACTGCAGAACCCATCGTGAAATGCGGTGTTTTTCGAGGGTGGATTCGAAGACTTCTCTGGCCTCGGTTTGCAGGGCGTCTATTCCGCCCATCCGAATCCGCAGTCCGGTTTCGACTTGATGGGAATCTCTTAGGATGTTGCGGTTTCTTTCAGTAAATCTTTCGGTCGAACGAATTCGTTCGATGGCTCGATAGAACTCTTGTTGTGCGGGTAATAACTGATCTTGGACTTGTCTCGTCAATTGGTCCTTGATGCCATCACGCAGTTCTTGGTGAGCTTGTTTGGCATTCGTCAAGTTCCTCGCTAGGGTGACGAAGGTTCCGAAGATGGAGGGAAGACTACCGGTCATGGAAAGGACGAGTCGATCCCATGCGCCGTGTGTAAAACCAAGGATTCCCAGAAGAGTGCGGTAGGGAAACCAGAACAAGCCTGTCCCGGAAATGATTTCGCCGCGAATACGATCGCGAATTGCATTTCGGAGAGTTTGTTTGGAGCCTAGCACTGTTTCGATAGCTTGGGTTGGCAGGGCGTCGGCAGTGGCGGTCAGGCGATCGATGGCAGAAGCCAGTTGGGGGACTTGGCCGCTGATGGCTTGAGCGACACGATGGCGCAATCGATCCATTGCAGCTTGGAGTCGTACACTTTTCGTGGCGGATGCAACTTTGAGATCTTCGTTTGCCAGTCGCGATTGGAGTGCTTGCTGAAGTTGCATGCCGATACCGATTTCATCTCCGGTGGCTTCAAAATCGGCGACGGTGATCGGTTCGAGAAAACGGGTGCCTGGGGCACTAACGGTCAAGGCCGCCGTGTACCATGCGAGGTCTTGTTTCAAACTATCTGTGTTGCTTGAATTCCCTCGGGTTGACTGTTGGGTATGTTCATCGGCGGCAGATGGAACTGGTGCAGCGGTGATGATTGGTACACAGACGGAGCCTTCGGTGAGTGCCGCAAGTTGGACGTGGATGGCGCTGCGAAGTTGGTCCCGGCGTGCGACGAGGAGTTTGATAGGTGCTAGGCTAAGTGCCTCTTTTGCGATCGCCGCCGCACCTGCGTCTTCATCGGTATACCCTGGGGTATCGAGAAGCATGTAGGGTTGTTTTAGATCGAGCATACGAGCGGTAGGGCAAGCCACATACACTTCGCGATCGGCATGAATCACCTCGGGGGCGATTGGGCCGACCCAATGCAATTTCGTCGTCGCCTCTTTTGCTAGTACGCCGCTTGGTAGTAGTTGTGCGATAGCGTTGTCTAGAATCCACTGCCTGGCGACCCAGGTCTTTCCCTGCCCTTTTGCACCGATGATACCGATGCAGGGGAGTGAGAGACCTCGATCATTAACGATATCTTCTGCGGCCGCTCGGTATTCTTCGCACCATTGCTGAATTTGGATTCGAACGGGATGGTTGCCGAGCAAGTCCTGTGTAGCACGTTCAATCCGTTCGACAAACTGCA
>JBEICB010000212.1:0-8265 GCA_040373655.1 Pirellula sp.
AAGGCTCAATCTCCTATCTCAAACCAAAAAAGCGCTCACGTTTCCTTTTCGTGTATTTAGTGTTTTTATTGTTTAATAAAAGACAGGAGAAGGATTGCAGGGATCTCAGGGAAGTTTAAGAACCACGAAAGACACGAAAAGCACGAAAAACGAACCTGCGGGAAACTTTTTTGCTCCTCGTGTTTAAAGATAACCAGCCTATAACCGGACGGTCCTATTCAAAGCCGAAAGCTACGCGATCCAAGTCGTAGTCTCCGCTCTCAAACTCAAAAAGCGCTTACGTTCCCTTTTCGTGTCTTTCGTGTCTTTCGTGGTTAAAGATCTGGGCGACAGTGGGAACTCAACACGGTACGCCTCCGGCTGACCGCTAAACGAAAAATACCAAGCCAGAGTTCGCGTAGTCCGGCTAAAAGTGTACGCCTGGAACCAATCGAAATATCGATCCGACGGTATTGGGTTTTAGCCGTCACCCGGTGGGAGCGTCTGCGGGGCGGGGGTTGAGGGGAGATGGATTGTGAAGGTTGCGCCTTCACCGAGGGAGCTTGCCACTTTCAGATCACCACCGTGCTCGTGGATGATTTTTTGGGTTACCGGAAGCCCCAGTCCAGTGCCTCGATTCCCTTTAGTTGATTCGAAAAGTGAGAAGATGCGATCAAAGTCCGCTTCATCGATTCCCGCGCCGTTATCTTCGACGGTGATTGTGAAATCGGTTCGTTCGAGAGTCGCGATGCGGTAGTCGATACGCAGGGCTACACGCCGTTCTGGTTTGTTTTCAGTCGCATCGATGGCGTTAACGACGAGATTGAGAATGGCTCGATGCAGACCTTCGGGGTCGCACCAGGCAGTCGGAAGATCACTAGGTGGATCCCACGCAAGTGTCACGTTTTGTTCGTTAGCTGAAATCGATGCGATCGATAGAACATCTTGGATGATCTTACGCAAATCGACGGCTTGGCGATTCGGTTGTCGTTCTTTGCTAATTGTCAGCAGATCCAGAACCAGAGACTCAATTTTTGAGTGGGTCCGCTCGCAGACGCCCCACCCGTCTCGGACGACTTGAAGGTCCTCACGTTTGAGTCCTTCTTGAACCATGTAACCGCCACCTCGCAATCCTTGAAGGATATTTTTGACATGATGGGAGAGCATTGCGATGGTTTGACCGACGGCCGCTAAGCGTTCGGCTTGTAAAGTGCTTTGGTAGAAGGTGGTGTCTTCGATCGCCAAGGCTGCTTGGTGTCCGATGGTGATTAGCATTTTTAGATGCTCTTCGGTAAAGACGCGGCGATTTGGATCATCGCTGCGGCGGGTCGCTTGGACGATGGTATCGATATACAGAACGCCGACCATACCGTAACGTCCTCGCATTGGAACGCAGATCGCTTCGCATACACCAGCCGCTTCGATGCTAGCGCTTGAACTCCAGCGACCATCATCTTTTGCGTTGCTCGTCAGGACTCCTTCTTCCTGTTTGAGCACATAATCCAGGATTGTTTTACTGATGGTGATCTGATGGGTGGAATTCGGTTTGCGGTTCTTGCGATATGCTGGGCGCAATCGGCCTGTTTTAGGGTCTTGGAGCATCACACAGGCGTGATCACATTGCACCCATTGAAAAATCAGGTCGATGATCTGTTCGAGCAATTGATCGATATCGAGTGTTCGGCTCACGGCCAAACTGGTCCGATACATGATTTCCCATGGGGACTTATTGGTTGCCCCTTGATGAAGGACAGACGGATCAAAAACGGCGGTTTCTTCGACCGGATCTTGTAAGTCAGCCCGACTGATGATTTGAGAAGCACCTAGCGATTCGTCGGTGACGATCGATACGCTACGATCGAGGTACTTGCGATCAGAGGACTTGGGGTCTGCGCCGGATGCATGGTATTGCAGTTCGCGTTTTCCGATCCGGATTCGGTCTCCATTCCGCAGTAAGCGTTCCACGATGGGTTCGCCGTTGACCATGGTTCCGTTGGAGCTCTTGAGATCCCGCAACAGTACCCCTTCTTTGTCCCAAAGGATCTGGGCGTGTGACCTTGATGTTTCGGTATCATCAAGGTGGATATCACATCGAGGATCGCGACCAATTTTTTGCAAGCCGAAGCGTAGTGGGAAGGTGATCCCTGCATCCGGCCCTCGAGTTACTACGAGCGTTGCCATGATCGGAGCTTAGGAGAGGCCCAGTGGCCCGTCTTGGCAATAGTTTGGATTGCCAAACGTTGAGATCGTGTGCCCAAAACCGTGGGCTAATGAAAGCAGAAGTCGATTGTGCGGAATACTCTTGAACTTCAACGATCGTCCCATTTGGAAACCGAGTCCATTGCCAAGCAGGACGAACGGGATATTTTCCAATGTGTGTGAGTTTCCTTTGCCGAGTTCGTTGGTCCAAAGAATGGTGGTGTGATCCAGCATGGAGCCTTCACCGCCTGGTTCTGGGGTTTCGGCAAGCTTCTGCGCGAGGTAGGCGATCTGTTCGCAATACCAGATGTTGATTTTGGTGAGCTTCTCGACAGCTTCTTCGTTGGAGTCGGGCTCGTGGGATAGTCCGTGGTGGTCTTCCTCGATCCCAAGCCATCGCATTTTAGCTTGGCCTACGGAGTTGGTGAATTGGAAGGTGAAGACTCGAGCAAAGTCTGCTTGCATCGACTGCAGCATCAGGTCCATCTGCATTCGAGTAAGTTTGGGGATGTTGTCGTTACTGTCTTCGACTTTGGGGTCGAGTGCGGGTACGGCGTGGGATTCGGTATTTCCTTCTCGTGCGATGCGTTGCTCGAAGGCGCGAACGAGTGCTTGGTGCTCATCGAGTAAACGTCGATCTTCTTGGGATACTTTAGAGCGGACTTTGTCCAAGTCCTCTTGGACTTCGTCGAGGATACTCTTGACGCTCGCTTGATCTTCCCGTTGACCGTAGAGTTTGTTGAACATTGCGTAGGGGTCGTCTATGGGGGCTACGGGGCGATTGGCACCGGAGTAGACCATGCGAGTCCAAGTGTCCGCGCGGTTGGGAACACCGACCCCAAATTCTAGAGAGCCAAATCGTGTTTGCGTATCGGGTTTAGCTTGCAAGTAATTCGCGATTTCTTGATCGATCGAAATGCCGCTGGCCCAACCGGCCGGCGTGTCAGATCCACCTTGGATGTTTCCGGGGTAGAGTTCGATCCCGGTAAGCAAACAGCCGATCCCACGCATGTGGCTATCGCCATCTCCACGGATCTTGTCGCTGACGCCGTGAAGTGTTAGCAAACGATTTTTGAATGGCTCGAGGGGAGCCATGATTCTCTTGAGCGAAAACTCTGAGCCCTCTTCGTCGGGCCAAAAACTTGGGGGGATCACACCATTTGGGCTGAAAACAACCACCAGTCGTTGTTTTTTGGCTTGGGTACTTGCTGCGAATAAGCTCTGAAGGTTGCTCAAGAACGGAAGGCTTGCTGTTCCGATGCCGAGTTGTTGGTCAAAATGACGGCGAGACAGAAATCGGCTCATGGCGGGATATTGGGTAGGTGGGATGATCGGTCGATTCGATCGATTTTCGGGCTCTGGAGGATCAACACGTTGGCTATGCCATCGCGGGGCGATCCATCTAACGATCTATTGTAACGATCGAACCAACAGGCGTCAGGAGTTTATTTTGTTTCCGGAAGGTTCAATTAGGGGGAGGGATCAGCCGCTAGGAAGTCCTTCGGCAGTCTCTGGCAACGAGATGAGAACTCCGAGTTCCCGCATGACAGGACGCCACTGGAAACCACCTTCCGAGAAGACGCGATACAGGACTTCTGAGCGTTCCACCCCGTAGGCAGGCAGGGGTTGTTTCACGAAGTACTGAAACATTTGGCGGACCATGGAGCGATGGACTTCGGGGGAGTTTGCCAAGTAATCAGCTAGTTGGCGTACTCCCCGAAATTCGACTGACTGGCCGCTTGAATCGATGTAGGTACCCAAGGCGTCGATAGGTTTGCCATTGTCTTCTGCGCGGTATTTGCCAATCGCATCGTAATGTTCCATCGCAAACCCAAGCGGATTGATGACTCGATGGCAACTCTGGCACATTGCACCGGAGGTTTGTAACGCAACTCGTTCACGAGTGCTCATCCCCGGTGCCGCCTCTTCGGAGATCGGGACAATCGCATCGACGGGGGGACGCAGGTTACGCCCTAAGACTCGCTTGGCGAGAAAAACGCCGCGATGAATAGGTGAGCTTTGATTGTGATAAGCGTAATACGCTAACACTAATGGATGTGTTAGAAACCCGGCTTGCAACTGTGGGTCTTTCGTAAGTCGCAGAAAACCGTCGGCTTCGGGCATCTCCGCACCGAAGAGTTTGGTCAACCTTTTGTTCATATATGCGGCATCGGAGGTGAAGAGATTGCGAAGATCGCAATCCGCATTTGCGAATTCATCGAGAAACAGTGCAAGACTGGTTTGCAAATCTCCACGCGTCGCTTCGTCAAAGTCGCTGTAGCGAGTCGGATCTTTGCTGATGTCTTTGCCGAAATCGAGGCCGAGCCATTCGAAATAGAATCGCTTCAGTTTGCGGTCGAACCGTGGATCTTTGATCATGTGATCGACCAATCCCTGGATCGCTCCCTTGTTTTTCGTCTCTCCCCGTGCGGCTTGTTCAAGCATCCAAACTTCGGGAAGTGAGTCCCAAAAGACTAACGCGAGTTGCGCGACGATATTTTCGTCTGTGGTACCACCTTGGCCAGGATAGAGGAACTCAGGAGAGGTCAACGTTACGAGGCTAACCTTTTTGATTCCCGATTCAATCGAACTTGCGTCTGTAAAATGGGAATCGACGTATCGATTTTTATCTTGATCATTCAAGCTGCGGCGCAGTGCAAGAGACACCCAACGGTAGCACCATTGTTTGATGTGATCCACGTTCCCCGGATCATTCCCTTCTTTGGGTAGCCATCGTTTAAGATTTCCATTGAGCCGATTTCCGACTTCGATCGCTGCGGCAACGGTCGCTTCGACCCATTCCGCAGAGACATTGGTGCCTCGTTCGTAGCCAACACTTCGATCATCTGGCGGGAACGCAGTGGAGACGACAATTTGCGGAGGGGACCAAGTGGGAGAGAGATAGTCGATCGGGATGGAATCTCTGGCACCGGCTGGCGGTTTCCACTGGATACTTAACTTGGCCTTCGGTTCCTTGGACCGAGATGCGTCGACTGCAAAATTGTAGCAGTGTCCTCCGACTAGGAAGATCTTTGCGCTCTTTTCACTTTTCTCAAACGAAACGACACTCGCATCGATCAGTGGGGTGCTTTCGTCGTTGACGAACAAGTTCGACCGGATCGACGCATCGAGAAAGAACTCATATTCACCGGTGAGCGGAGCATAGATCGAACCGCTCCAACGGACTTGCCATTTCTCGTGATCAATCTCAGGAAGCGGTTTTCCTTCTCCCCAATCCCAAACCAACTGTCCGTTGACTTTCTTTTCGACTTCTTTGCGATCCTTACCCCAGTCGCCTTGAGCGATGAGGCGATTGAGTCCGCGGCTATCGGGTTCGGTCGCTTTCTTCCAAACAGCGGGACGGCTCACGAAGGGGCTCATCAAGTCCAAGATGCTACGGCGATGTTGGTCCGCCGTTAGGTGGCTTAATTGGGTTTTGGGTGGAGCGTTTCGCAGTTGTGCGAAAGGTGAGTAGAACTCGTGGTGAACGAAGATAGCCAAGCGGTTTGCATCCTCGGTGCTTAGGGTATTGGGGGCACCCTCCGGCATGGTTTCTTGGATGACTTTTGCGAGTTCGGGAATCGATAGGTCACCGGTTAAGGGGCTGTCGTAATGATCCGTAACACCTTGGCCTTTCGTCCCATGGCAGCTTGCGCAAGTCTTTTCGTAGAGCGCTTTGCCTTGATCGAAGTCTTGAGCGTGTCCAAAGTTGGCCATCAAAGCGCTTAGCAGGATCGCCAGCGAGGTGATGCAACGCGGAAGCGACGAGTTGGAGAGTTTCACTTGAAGACCAGTAGTTGCATTTTGTTGGGGAAACGGCGCATGGCTTGCTTGAGCCGCTTGAAACTTCTGAGTCGATTGGGCTGAAAACATGTTTATGGTTAAAGTACCTAGTGGTTTGCAGAGACAAATCGAGTGCATGGTCGGTACGCAGATAGAGGGGCCGTTCGAGAGGCCGAGTTTTGGCATCAAGAACGTACGGTAGGCGGGAACCGCGTTATTCGCAACAGCGCGGTGGGCGGTTGTCAGGCGACCACCTTAACTTTAGAAAAGTCTGATAAAAATAGCAAGAAAACTCGGGCAGGTGCGACATTCTCGCTTCAAGCGTTAAAGTCCCCTCAAGTTCCCAGGCTTTGGGGGTCGAAGAACGAAGATATGGGTAAATCTCAACGTCAACGTTCCGAATCTTTAGGCTCACGCCTTAATGCAGGCTTTGTCAAAGTGGCAAATGCTTGGGGGAACGTCGTGATCCAAGGGATTTTGACCCTTGGGGATATTTCGTTATTTGCATGGCGAATGTTGGTATGGATGCTAACTGCTCGTCCGCGTCGCGAAACCCTCATGCCCAACTTCTACGCGGTTGGAGTGTTGAGTCTCCCCGTGGTGGCTTTGACGGGAACCTTCATCGGGATGGTGCTAGCAATCCAAAGTTATCATCAGTTCAAGACGATGGGGTTAGAGTCGAAGCTTGGGGCGGTGATCACGATGTCCTTGGTGCGAGAGTTAGGGCCGGTCTTGGCGGCAACCATGTTGGCAGGCCGAGTCGGCAGTGCGATGGCAGCGGTGATTGGCACGATGAGAGTGACAGAGCAGATCGATGCATTGGTAGCGATGGGTGCAAATCCGATTCACTATTTGGTTGTCCCCCGTTTTCTCGCTTGTGTGCTGCTGATTCCTGCGCTGACGGTGATGGCGGACTTTATGGGCATCGTCGGCGGTTACTTTTTCAGCGTGATCGTCTTTGGCATTGATCATGCGCAGTACTTGAAGAATAGCCGTGACTTTGTCGGCGGCTTTGATTTCTTCACTGGAATATTCAAGAGCGTATTTTTCGGTGCGATTATCGCCATAGTTAGCTGTTATCGTGGGTTTCATTGCCAAGCGGGAGCCGAGGGGGTTGGACGTGCTGCGACGGCTGCCTTTGTGCAGAGCTTTGTGATGATACTTGCGATCGACATCGTGTTGAATATGTTCCTGGATGGGATTTATTATGCACTATGGCCTTCGAGCAGTTCCAAGTTGCTTTAGTGATCCAGTGCGATCAATGGAGTTTGTTGTACGATGGTGACAACGATCGTGTCGAACAAAAAGCCTGATGCGCCGATTATCGAAACCGAAGATTTGTGCATTCAGTTCGGACGCCAAGTCGTATTGAGTTCGATATCGTTATCGATTCCTCGTGGTCAGACGGTAGCGATCATCGGGGAGAGCGGTTGCGGTAAGACCATGTTGTTAAAAGCATTGGTAGGCTTGCTGCCTGCTTCGAAAGGATCTGTACGATTCGACGGTCGAGACTTGCGCGCGATGGGAGAGGTCGAACTGACGGGGCTGAGGAAACGTTTTGGTTTTGTCTTCCAGAATGCAGCGTTATTTGACAGTATGAACATCGAGCAGAACATTGCATTTCCACTCAATCAGCATGGTGTGCCAGAGGGATCGACCGCGAGAGGCTTGATCGAGCAACGATTGACGGAGGTTGGATTGCCAAGAAACGTTTTACCAAAACGGCCGTCGCAACTTTCGGGTGGGATGCGCAAGCGGGTTGGATTGGCCAGGGCGTTGATCTTGCAACCCGAATTGCTGCTCTACGATGAGCCAACAACGGGGCTTGATCCAATCATGAGCGACGTGATCAACGAATTGATTTTGCGCACGCAGAGCAAGTATTCGGTGACGAGTATTGTTGTGACACACGATATGCATTCCGCGAGAAAGATCGCTGATCGGGTGATCATGCTTTATCCGTACAGTCGTTTGTTGCCTGGGGAATCTCAGATTCTCTATGACGGGCCACCGGAAGCATTGGATGACACCAAGGATCGGCGAGTGCGACAGTTTGTGCGAGGCGAAGCGGGTGAGCGACTGATGGAGTTGCTCGCTACCCCTTCTTCGCACGTCGACGAAACACCCCATTTGCATGATACGATTGCACGCCGCGAAGCAGAGTGATCTCTGCGGAGCGCAGGCAAAACCGCGAAGCAGAGTGATCTCTGCGGAGCGCAGGCAAAACCGCGAAGCAGAGTGATCTCTGCGGAGCGCAGGCAAAACCGCGAAGCAGAGTGATCTCTGCGGAGCGCAGGTAAAACC
>JBEICB010000420.1:0-1804 GCA_040373655.1 Pirellula sp.
ATGGTACTCCGTGGATGAGATCGCAGAGTACTTGGGAATCAAGCGATTCACGGTCTACAAATGGATTGACCGGAAAAATATGCCCGCTCACAAGGTGGGTAGCCTGTGGAAATTCCGCAAGGAGGAAATTGACGAATGGATCCGCTCGGGAGAGGCCCGAGATAGAAGGACGGAACATGCTGATGACAACTAACTCGCGACAGGAAAGCCTAGCCCAATTTGGGTTTAGCTTCGAGCGAGGAGGTGTGCACCTAGCTCGCTCAATGATGCTCGATGAACTGGGAGCTTTGTTTCAAGCCGCTTCGGATCCCGCTTCTTCGCTCGCGGATTACCAACGAGCCATCATCGAAGAAAACTGCCTCTCAAAACGCTCGCTTCGCTCGCGCCAACTTACTCTTCGTCATCTGAAAAGCCTTTATTGCCTAGATCCGCAAGCAACCATTTTTCGTGCGTTGCGGTATTTTTGGCAACGAGACACCGACGGACACGGTCTGCTTGCATTTCTTATTGCCTATTCTCGTGACTCAATCCTTCGGTCAACCGCTCCATTTGTTCAGAAACTCCGCCCAAACGAATCGGTTACTTGCCCAATATTGGAAGCCTTCCTGGATGAGCAACAGCAAGGGCGATTTAGTAAAGAAACACTTCTTGCTGCATCGCAACGAATCCTTGCGTCATGGACGCGAGCAGGGCATTTTGCAGGTCGTGTTCGAAAGACTCGCACGATTGCAAAGCCAACTGCGGGGGCATGTTCCCTGGCATTATTTCTTAGCTACCTAAGCAGTGCTCGTGGCCAACTCCTCTTCGATACCGAGTACATGCGAATCCTTGATTGCAGTACGGATCACGCAATCGAGCTAGCCGAATCCGCTTCCCGCAAAGGATGGATAGTCTTCAAACGTATCGGGAACGTTATCGAAGTCCAGTTTCCAAATCTACTTTCCCAACAAGAACAGGAGTGGGTTCGTGAGCAAAGTTAAACGCCTACTCAACTCATATTCACGTTTCATCGAAGTCCCATGGCGAGACGACGCAGCCGCTGCACAGCGAGTGATCTTCTGTGTCTACCCTGAAACAGACGAGTTGCGAATACGAGCTCGGATCGAGGAATTTGAACTAGCAACCAAGAATGCCGGACATGGTTGGGCTTTGTTCGATCTTACGGATACGTTCGCACGCTGGATGTCGAGCCAAAAATACGGTCAGCGATACTTTCAACAACCCAACTTGCTTCCATCGATTCTGCCGACATACCTCAATTTTCTCGTTGATGAGTTTAAGCGGTTCCTTACCGAATCTGCAGTCTCCGAAAACGACGTAGTCGCTCTCAAGGGAGTCGGTTCGCTGTTTGGCTTTCTCAAGGTGAAAGGGGTGGTAGACCAATTGGCACCTCTTGTATCAGGAAGACTGGTCGTGTTTTTTCCAGGCAGCTACGAAGACAACAACTATCGATTATTGGATGGCTACGACGGTTGGAATTACCTCGCTGTACCAATCACCGCTGACAAAGACGCAGACTAAGGAATCGCCATGAAAAACAGAGAGATTTACTCGAAAGACCCATCCACACGTAAGCTGGTCAATGAAGGGGTTGCCAGCGTCAATGATGCTCGCGATGCACAAGCGATGGCGGTGTTGCGCTACGAATTAGAGACCTTCGTCTGCGATGGGCAATACGCCAAGGGGATGGAACACATTCTCGAAACTTACCTCAAGAATATCAATCAAGCGCAGCAACCGGCCGTCTGGGTAAGCGGTTTTTATGGGTCTGGCAAGTCACACATGGTCAAGATGCTCCGTGCAC
>JBEICB010000414.1:0-2065 GCA_040373655.1 Pirellula sp.
GCTTGGGTCGATGAAAACGAGCTGGAGTACCCGTCCGAGGGTGTGCGATCGTTGGGGCAATGCCCTCGACGAATCGGCTTGGTATCGCAGGGGCTGGTCGTTCGCGGGATGAAAGAATCGCTCGACCAATTGCTCGGGCGACAGTATGCCTGCGTCATTGTCGATGAAGCCCACCGAGCCAGGCGTCGCGATATTCCCAAGGTTGACGCATCCGACAGCGAGGTGGATGAACGCGCTGAACCCAACAAACTCATGGCGTTCCTCCGCGACATTGGTCAAAAAACCAAGAGTATGCTCTTGGCAACGGCGACCCCAGTACAACTGCATCCGGTCGAAGCCTGGGACTTGCTACACATCCTCTCGCACGGAAACGATGGCGTTCTGGGCGGATGGACTCGGACGAGCCCCTGGTATCAGGCCAGTCGCTGTCTGGCAATCGCCACTGGACAACAAACCGTACCAACAGAAGCTAGGGAGGGCTGGCAGTTTGTAAGAGATCCGCTTCCATCTCGCTCCGAAGATTCGGCATTCGATCGAATCCGCAAAAACATTGATGCAGACGACCAACAATGGCAGTTCAAACCTGAAATGGTTGACAAGCTTTCTCCCGCGATTCGACGCGTGCAGCTAGAGAATAGCGTGTTGCCGGGGTACGGAGAGAAGTTTAACCCACTGCTCCGGTGCATTGTTCGACGAACCCGAGGCTATCTTGAATCCACGATCAATCCTGCAACCGGCAGTTATTACCTCCCCCGAGTCGCTGTGCGTTTGTTTGGGGAAGATGACAAGAGCGCGCTTACGCTTGGTGGCTATCTTCTGGAGGCTTATCAAGAAGCAGAGAAATTTAGCCAATTGCTGGTTCAGCGGGTCAAGGGTGCTGGTTTCTTCAAGACTTTGTTGCTGCGAAGGCTTGGGAGTTCGATGGAGGCAGGTCGCAGGACTGTGATCAAACTGCTCGGCCAACAGTTCGAGGAAATCTCCGATGAAGAAGATGATTTTGACGAAGAATCCGAACGCGAAGAATCAATGGCTATCGCTAGGATGAACCAGTCCGAAAGTGAATTCAAGAACTTCACCACGGAGGAAGTCCAGTCGCTAAATCGATGCCTTCAATTGCTCAAGCAAGGCGGGAATCGAGATCCAAAGCTGGAGGCAATCACTGGGTATCTGCTCGGCATGCGAACCGACATTGAGCGGAGGTGGCTCGACCTTGGTTGCATTCTCTTTTCCCAGTACTACGACACAGTTCGATGGGTGGGCGATGAATTGGCAAAACGATCCGAGTTTCAGGGATTGGAGATTGGCCTTTACGCAGGCAGTAACCGCTCGGGTGTTTGGAGAAACGGTGCCTTTCAAAGAACGGATCGTGAGACCCTGAAGAAGCGAGTGCGAACCGGTGATCTCAAGCTACTGCTTGGAACAGATGCAGCGTCCGAGGGACTAAATCTCCAGCGGTTAGGAACGCTTATCAACATTGACTTGCCATGGAATCCAACGCGATTGGAACAACGGAAAGGGCGAATTCAGCGCATCAACCAAGTACGAGAAGAGGTCTGGATCGCCAATCTGCGGTACCGAGGCTCCGTCGAGGATCGCGTGCACGAGGTTCTGGCCAGCCGATTAGAAGCCATACACGATCTGTTTGGTCAGATTCCCGACACCCTGGAAGACGTCTGGGTTGAGGTGGCCATGAACAACGAAGAAGCCGCCAAGCAGCTGATCGATCGAACAGCCATCACGCGAAACCCATTTGATGCCAAGTACAGTAAAGTGGAGGACGCAGACTGGGAAACCAGTCCTTTGGTGATTGATCCGATCGCAGTCCGAGAGTTGCTGCGGAAATCTTGGTAAACCACCCGCTTGTTTGACAATTACAACTGACATCGTTTGATATTTCGAAACAAAAAATGGAAACACAAGTACGCACACCGCAAGCAGTATTCATGCAGCCGCAACGGCTGGTCGTGCCTCTTTTTCAGCGTCCTTACGTCTGGAACGAAGAGAACCAGTGGGAGCCACTGTGGAAGGACATGGCTCGAATGGCTGAAAAGCTAGTGGCCAAGCC